>CAJUJV010000026.1:22392-25928 GCA_910586845.1 uncultured Hungatella sp. | reverse complement strand
GGGTAGTGATGATCGGTTTGGGGATTCCGATTCTCGTGGGGGATCCGGCGTGGATTATGTTGTCGGTTGTGGGAGTTATGGCGGAGACCATTGCCGCTATGGTGGTTTATTGTCTTGTGATTGAGAAGAAGTATAGAAAATAGGTGACATAATGAGTAAGACAGACATCATTGACCGCCTGCTGGAAACAGACGGTTATATTATAGATTTTTTGCCCATGGCAGTACAGAGGGATGGAGCGGGGCAGTTTTTTGAGGTGGAGGAGTATCTTCTGGGCAGTGAAAAATACGTATCCATAAAGGAGCGGTTTGTCTCTGTGATTTTAAAGCTGATGTGCTACTATCACACGGCCGTTCTCCAGGAGGAATGGATTGACCGGCCTTCTCCGGGGCTCATGGAAAACCTGATCTGTCAGATGTCTGAAAATACCTTTTCCGGAACATTGAATATCCTGTTTCCGGAGGAAGACATGCTTCTTGTTTTTGACAGAGACTGCCTGAACCTGTCGGTATATAATCCGCCCCAGAAGGTTCAGCCTGTCATGGAGAAGATCGCGTTTTCAGAAGGACTGTTCTGGAGAGAGGCCTGTTGTTCTGCTTCGGAAATGTGAGAGACAGCCAGGCTCATCGGGCACGATGAGGGAGGAATCATTTTTCCCACTAATAGTATACCACAAAATCCCTTTTTATACCAGACTGGTAATTCCGTTTTTGCCGTGTTATCATACCAGGAGCGTTAAAACGGAAAGGGGGAGGCACGCAGGTGAGCAAGGATTGGATGATTCTGTTACAGCAGCAAAACCAGTTGGCTAAGGTCATGGAGACCAACCAGGCCACGGAAAAGTTTGGCCTGGTTTTAAGTGAGGAGGACGCCAGGCTGATTCTTGGTGAGAGGAAGGAGGCTCTGCGGGAACAGAGAAGGGTGGAGTTTGGAGAAGGCATTGTGCCGAAGATCATCTACGAGTTCTGCGATTCGGATTTCATTGATCAAAACAATTATGTGGATATTATTGTCCGTCTTCAGGAGATCTTTTACCTTTTCAAAAATGAGATGATGGACGAGATTACCGATGATGAGCTTTTACATTTTATGCGGGAGCAGTTTGAGGAGATCTGCTTTGGGGATCTTGACTATCTGGAAAGCACATGTCTTGCCAATTTCGCCCAGGCGGTCCGGGCAGGGTACGGCGGCTATAAAAGTTCCCAGGGATATGGGGAATATGCCCGGTTTGATGAAGTGAAACGGTGGGATTATGAGCTGTATCTTGAGGCTTTAAGGGATCTTTGCTGGAGGTAGCCATGAATTACGAGATGGAAGAATTGGTACCCATTGTGGGAAAACTGGCGGAAAAATATACGGGCCGTGAGAGTACGTCCATTCCTTATGAAAAGGCGGAGCAGCTTATGGGAGCCGTGCTGTACTGCCTTTATGAGGCGGAGCAGACAGAGCGGAATCTGCCTGTGGGGCAGAAGAAAATACCGGCACAGCAGATGTATGAAAGAGGGGTAGAGGTTGTGAGGGAGAAGGCGGGAAAGGCCCTGAAGTTGTACAATGACATGGCACCGGACTTTGATTCTTATGAGAACCGCTGTCTCCATGACACGTTTGTGAAAGAACTTCCGGAGTTTTTTAAACGGTATGATCGTTCTTTTGATCCTCAGAATACCATTTTGACTCTGGATTATCCGGTTTTGAGAGATCTCTCCGGCCTGGCGGGGATTCATAGGATTTATGAGTTTCTCCTGTGCCTTGAATTGGAACAGAAATTTTTAAAGGGATTTCCCCAGGGTTATGTGAGAAATATCCTGACCGGGTACTGGGGACAGCACAGGGATATGACGGAGAATCTCTGTGAGATTGTCCTTCTGGCGGTCATGGTCCATATGATGGCGGGAAAGCCTCTGGGGGAACGGATTTTGGAGGAAGAGGATTACGAAAAGATACAGAAAATGAAGGTGAAACTGGAGAGATTCGTGAAGGAATATTATGAGGGTAACAGGGAATTGGAGGATTATCTTCTGGGGGCCGTGAAGGGGAATCTTCTGCGTTTAAGGGAGGCGGTTTACATACCCCATTTTTGATTAGCCGGATTATCATTGACGGCTGTGAAGTTCTTGGCTATAATAAAATTATAATTTATTTTAGACAAAAACATGTCCGGCTTTTGAGAGGAGGGTGGGGTATGGCATATATTAAGCGGGCCTCGGAGGAGACCGTTGAACGGGTTTCCAGGATGTTTCCGGTATTGTTGGTCACTGGTCCCAGGCAGGTGGGAAAGACAACCCTGCTTCAGAAACTGGCCCAGGAACAGAAAGAGTCTGGCGGGGCGAAAATATGTGACCTTAGATGACCCTGATGTGAGATACCTGGCCAAACACGATCCCGGGTTATTTTTGCAGAGATACTCACCGCCTGTGCTGATCGATGAGATTCAGTACGCCACGGAATTATTTCCCTATATCAAGATGAGTGTGGATCGTTCTAAGCGGAAGGGAGATTTCTGGCTCACCGGCTCCCAGGTTTTCCACCTGATGAAAAATGTGAGTGAAAGCCTTGCGGGGCGTGTGGGCATTGTCAATCTGCTGGGGCTGTCTGACTCGGAGATTTATGAGACCCTGAGCCAGCCATTTACCACAGACCCGGCACATCTGATGAGCCGTTTGCCCATGGCGAAGCCGAGAGGGTTGAATGAGATCTATGAGCGGATTTTCAGAGGTTCCATGCCGGAGCTTTATGGAGACAGAACCATTGATCCTGAGACCTACTACCGGTCCTATGTCAATACTTATTTGCAGCGGGATATCCGTGACCTGACACAAGTCGCGGATGAGACACAATTCTATAATTTTATGACCATAGTAGCTGCCCATACTTCCAAGCCGGTGATATATGAAGAATTGGCAGGCGAGGCAGGGATATCGGCTCCAACAGCTAAAAAATGGCTGTCTATTCTGGTATCCTCCCACATCATCGCTCTGGTACAGCCTTATCACAATAATGTTTTAAAAAGAGTGGTGAAAATGCCGCTGCTTCATTTTTTAGACACAGGTCTGGCATCTTATCTCTTAAGGTGGGGGAGCCCGGAGACTTTGGAGAAAGGCGCGATGTCAGGGGCTATCTTTGAAAGCTATGTGTTTTCCGAGATCTACAAAAGTTACCTGAATGTTGGAAAAGAGCCGCCTGTTTTTTATTACAGGGATAAAGATCAGAAGGAGATCGACCTGCTGATTTATGAAAATGGGGTGCTTTCCCCGGTGGAGATAAAAAAAGCCGCTTCTCCAGGAAAAGCCGCGGTCAAAAATTTCCGTGTGTTGGACCCGGTTGGAGCGGAGCGGGCTTTTGATGGTCTAAAAACCCTTAAGGTGGAAATAGGAAACGGAAGCGTGGTCTGTATGGCAGCGGATCTGCTTCCTGTTGATGAAAAAAACTGGTATGTACCGGTTTGGCTTATCTGATAAACATGTTGATTAATGGACAAGGAAGCGATATAATAGGCACAGGTGAAATGATTTTGAAACTTGATTCCATTACATTCC
>CAJUJV010000026.1:15014-22358 GCA_910586845.1 uncultured Hungatella sp. | reverse complement strand
AAAGAGTACCAGGATCTGACCTGGCTGAGCAGATACGGAAAAGCCTTCTGGTGTGTTGACCAGACAGGCTCCGGCTGTATCTGTATTGGAATGAAAGACGGAGATAAAAAATATTTCTGTAGGCAAAGGCGGTCCGGGCTGACAGGAGAGAACGGTATCAAACTTTTGAGGAGTTTGAGACGGCATGGAAAAGTGCTCTGAGAGAGGAAGAAGCAAAATGAGCAAATACAACGCATTGTGGGAGTATGTACAGAAAAACGGGCAGGAGTCCCTGAAACTCACCTTTGGAGAGATCGAGAACATCGCCGGGCTTCCCCTGGACCATTCTTTCCTGAAATACAAAAAGGAACTTACAGAATATGGATATGAAGTGGGGAAAATATCCATGAAGGAACAGACAGTGATCTTTAATAAAATGGATTGACACAGCTTTTTTGGTGGCAGGGAGAGGTGAATAAGTAAACCAATGAGAAGAAAAGACAGGGAAGTCACGGATTTCCAGGAAATTATTGAGATTATGAAAAAGTGCGACGTGTGCAGGCTCGCTTTCAATGACCAGGGATTCCCCTATGTAATTCCCCTTAATTTTGGGCTGGATGTAGTTGGAGATCAGGTGTTTCTTTATTTTCATTCTGCCTTGAAGGGAAAGAAGCTGGATCTGATCAGGGGAGACAACCGGGCGACTTTCGAGATGGACCGGGGCCACGAGCTGCTCCTTTTTGAAGAAGAGATGAACTGTACCATGTCATACGAAAGCGTCATGGGCCATGGAACCATAGAGACGGTTCCGGATGAAGAGAAATACGAGGCTCTGAAGATTTTAATGAGACACTACCATGCCGATGATTTTAAATTTAACAAAAATATGATGAAAGCCACTGCGGTTCTGAAAATGACGGTTTTGGATATGACGGGAAAGAGAAGAAATAAAAATCCATAAAAAGTTAAGGAGGATATATAAGATGAAAAAGTTTGATGGAAGAAGTTTTGTGGCGGGAATTGTTGTAGGAACGCTGGGGATCACTACCGCCTTCGGGGCCACAAGTATCAGGTCCGCCAGCCTGAGCAGCAGGCAGATTACGCTTAAGGGAGTTTCCCTGTCCCCGGAAAAGCCTCTGGTAGAAGTGACAATGGACGATGAGCAGGCTTCCGTTTTATATGTGCCTGCGGAGGAAGTGTTTGAGAAACTGGGATATGGAATTCATTATGACAGCACGGGAAACATCATTGATTTAATCCCCGGCAGCAGCGATTCCCATGAAGTCCTGGGTGATATTGTTTCTCAGGGGAATGTGGTCATGGATTTGGCCAACCATGCAGGACAGACGAACATAGCGGAATCCGGTTCTTTCCAGGCAGAACAGGGGCAGACTCTGGTTCTGACCATTACGTCCGATATAAAAGGCGGGTCCGTGGATTTGTTTTTGTTTGATCCAAATGGCAGACAGCAGCGGGTCACAATCGGCGCTGCCAATGTATCGAAAGAGATCCCGCTGGAGCAGGGAATCTGGCAGTATAATTGTTCCGGCGTGTTCAAAGACGGAGGAAATGTTAAGATTGTGGGGACAGTCAAGTAAAGTCTTGCGGGGGAGAAAAGCGGTTCTGAGTTCAGGACCGCTTTTGTATCATAGAAAGAAGGAGAATTTGTAAATATGTTTGGTTCGAAAGTTTCGGAAGGGGAGTTTCGGTTAAAGGATATTACCTACAAAGTGACAAAAGCCTTTCTTGGCGCTCATTATGAGAATATGGAGCTTGTGCTGTTTCCCGATGTGGAGGCCAGGACAAGGGATGAGAATGTGGAGTATGAGATGAGGCTGGTCCGTCTGTATCACAACAACGGTTTTCGGACAGGCAGCGCCGCATTCCGGGAATTAAAGGGAAAGAAATTCATCTGGACCGAGGAATACAATGAGGCGGGAGAAGAGGCGGGCTTCTTCTATGTTCAGGAGCATGAGAGCGTGGGTCAGGGGACCATCGAGATACTGGAGGCGGATGCTCAAAAGCTGACCATAAAATGGAGCGGGAAAGCAGATGTGGGCTGGAGCAGAAAGTACGGGAGCAATGTTCCTTTTGAGACGATTTTTATGGTTAAGATTCCTGACAAAGTCACCTTCTGCCTGGACGCTTTCCGATCTGATGAAATGAGGATCGATGAGAAAACCTGCCTGAAATTGCTGAATCTGGAGGAGTTTAACCAGGAGGTTGCCCGGGTGTCGGAAAGTGGAGACTGGGATAAGTTTAACACAGTTTTAAGGTTCTGCCTGACCTGCGGGGACAGGGATTATGAGGGAGAGGTGATTTTTACAGATGGGAAGAATCACCATGAACTGAGGATGGAACCGGGGTGCCCCAGGAAGGTTATGTTCAAGAATGTGGGCTTTAATCTGGGGGCAGGGTATGAGATGTTTTTTTGGGAGATTGAGTGATGGCAGCAGAGAAGGGACGAAGTTTGGAGGCATTTGATGTTTGATTTATCCGAGTTTCATGAATACAGAGAGGATAACCGGCGTGAAGTAAAAAGAGCCAGGGGAGGCCTGCCGGATTCTCTGTGGAGTACTTATTCCGCATTCGCGAATTGTTATGGCGGAGTTATTATTCTTGGGGTTCAGGAAAATGAAGATGGCAGCTGGAGTACAACGAGATTACAAAATGAGGGTAAACTTCGGAAGGATTTCTGGAATGTTATCAATAACCCGAAAAAGGTAAGCCTTAAAGACTTATCAACTGGGGCAGGATACGATCATGGTGATTTATGTTCCCAAGGCAAGGAGGGAGCAGAAACCGATATATATCGGAGACGATATGTTTAAGGGAACATACAGGAGAAATTGGGAGGGAGATTACCACTGTACTCCTGGGGAAATTAAGGGAATGCTTCGGGATCAGACAGAGAATACCATGGATATGAAGGTTCTTGAGGATATGGACATGGATGTGCTGAATCTGGAAACCGTGCATGCCTATCGCAACCGTCATATGGCATACCGGAGAGAGCATGTGTGGGAGCAGCTGGGGGACGGTGATTATCTGGAACGAATCGGAGCTGCCAGAGTATTTTCTTGATTTTCGAGAAGTTTTGGACCCGGCAATTCGTTGGACGGATCGGCTACAGTCCAGTTCTGGGGATTGGACAGGTAATCTGTTTGATTTCTTTTTTCGGGTTTATGGAAAATTGGTGAAGGATGTAAAAGTACCTTTCAGGTTAGAAGGAGCTGTAAGAATTGACGATACGCCAGTTCATAAGGCTATCAGGGAGGCCCTTGCAAATTGTCTGGTAAATACGGATTTTTATGTGTCCAGGGGGATTGTGATTAAAAAGGAGCCGGATGTCATAATTATGGAAAATCCAGGCAGCATACGCACCGGAAAGAAACAGATGTTAAAAGGCGGCATTTCCGACCCGAGAAATAAGGCGCTTATGAAAATGTTCAATATGATCGGTATCGGAGAACGCGCGGGAAGCGGTGTTCCGGATATCTATGCTGTCTGGGAAACCAGGGATGGATTGCTCCCAAGGTGGAGGAGGTGGCAAATTGGTTGGGAGTAGGCAGAACAAGGGCCAGAGCGTTATTAAAAATGTTAGTAGATGATCAGCTTATATCGGAAACCGGGGCAACTAAAATGAAACGATATCAGAAGATTGATCAATGATCAGGAGGCCTGTAATGGAAATCAAACCATTAGATCACGAATTTTCTATATGCAGAGTAAAGGACTATTCCCAGACGGATCTCCAGGATGAATTCTGCTTTACAGGGAAAACAGATGAGGAATGTTCCCTGGTCTGTCGGACAGAATATGTTCCCGGCAACACGGTGGAACGTGATGACGGCTGGAGAGCCTTTCGAATCCAGGGGATTTTAGATTTTTCGCTGATCGGTATTCTCTCCAGGATCACCGGACTGCTGGCGGACCATCAGATCGGGATCTTCGCCATATCCACCTATAATACGGATTATATTTTGACGAAGAAAGAAGATTTTAAAAAGGCTTTGGAGGTTTTGAGGTCTTGCGGGTATCAGGTGCTTTCATGAGTTGCGTGGAGGAGGAAAGTTAAAGAAAAGCAGCGGAGGGATTTGCCATGAGAAAGAGGGAACACTTGTCCCAGATTAAATTGTCGGATTCTCAGAGGGAGAAACTGAAGGATGAGATCAAGGCCTTTTATCTGGACGCGCGGGGTGAGGAAATAGGAATGATTGAACAGATTCAATTGCTGGAATTGTTTGAAGAGAAAATGGCGCCCATCATCTACAACAGGGCTTTGGAGGATGCGAAGCGGTGGTTTGGACAGATTATGGACAACGCGGAATCGGATTTTTATGGGCTGTATAAAAATGAGGGGTGAGATCAATGATTGTGTTAATAGGAGGAGCGTCTCACACCGGCAAGACGGCTCTGGCGCAGGGTATGAAACATGGGACCGATTATATTTTGATTGATCAGGTGTACGAGGTTGATGTGGAGTTGTGACAGGGAGGCAAAGGGATAAATCGGGTATGGTGATGTGAGGATTGGGATCAGGAGGATTGTATGCGGCATGGTAAATTGTTATCTGGTGACAGGAGAAGGCGGATCTGTGCTGGTGGACACGGGGGAAGAGCCTTATAAGGAAAAGGTTTTGAAGGCGTGTCAGGGGGAGGATGTGAAGCTCATTGTGCTGACTCACGGCCATATTGACCACATTCAGAACGGAGCCTGGCTGTCACGTCAGCTGGGAGTTCCCATTGGCATGAATGAGAAGGATGTGGAGCTGATCGAAAATCAGTTTGCTCAGCCCCTGGAGGGAAGGGGAATCTTTGGAAAGGCGCTGGCGGCGGCTTCTCTGAGGAAGATGAGAAAGAACCGGATTGAGAGGTTTGTGCCTCGGGTGTTCCTGGAGGAGGGGGACAGCCTGGAAGAATTCGGCGTCAAGGCAAGGATCCTGGAGCTGCCGGGGCATACGGAAGGATCCATTGGACTTCTGGTTGGCAGAAAGGCAGTGATCGTGGGGGATACCCTGATGCATATGGTGTTTCCTGGAATAGCCAGTATCTGTGGAGATGAGAGAAAATTGCGGGAGAGCACAAAAAGGATTGGAGGGCTTGGGGAGAGGAAGATTTATTTTGGGCATGGAGGGCCTGTGAGTTGGAAAAAAGCAGAGAGATTCCTCAACCGAAAGGCAGATTAGCCTATGGGTAACAGCCGAAAACCGCTGCCGAAACTGCCGGCAGCGGTTTTTAAACAGGAAACTATTTTTTCATAAGGGGAGCGCCGGTATTCCAGGCCTGCCCGACTTTTTCGCCGATGGCGTAATAGCCGTTTTGGAACTGGTCAAAGACAAACGCGTTCAATTTTGTGGGGTCAACTTTGCCATTTTCGTCAAGTACCGATTCTTCGGCAAGGATCCCCACGATCTCGCCGATGACATGGTGGCCGTAGACTTCCATTTTATCTTCAACGACTCTGCATTCCAGGGTGAGAGGGAACTCTTCCACAACCGGGGCATCCACCTTCTGGCTTTTTACCGCTGTCAGCCCGGAGCGCTCAAATTTGTCAGGCATTTTGTTGCCCGTGGCGATACCGAAGAAATCAGCGGCTTCTATGTGCGGGATGTCCGCGATGCTGAGGGTAAACGCTCCCCGCTTTTTGATGTTTTCGGATGTCTTATGGTCTTCTCCGATGTTGAGGGAAACCATGTTTTCAGCGCAGATTCCTCCCCATGCCATATTCATTACATCAACCTGATCTCCGTCGCCGTAGGTCGCGATCATCAGTACGGGCATGGGAAACAGGTAAGGGTTTATGCCTAATTCTTTTTTCATGTGAACAAGCCTCCTTTGAGAAATGTGATTGACTTCCTTTTGCGGTTCCATTATGATTATAACAGACAGAATCATTTAGACAAGTACTGTTATATAAGATAGGTACTATCTTGGAAGAAAGCGTAAGAAGACATATGATCAAAAAATGTGTACAGAGTCATATCGATCATTCGAGTTTTGAGGATACTGGTTTCAGTTATACCATGTCGCTGATCAGCGGCAAATATAAAATGGTGATTTTGTATTGCCTTATGGAATTTGAGCCGGTAAGGTTCAATGAGATGAGGAGATATCTGGGGAATATCACAGATAAGACGCTGAGCAGCAATTTAAAGGAGCTGGAGTCTGACAGACTGATTGTCAGGAAAGAGTATCCGCAGATACCGCCCAAGGTGGAGTATTCCCTGTCGGAAAGGGGCAGATCTCTTATGAAGGTTCTGGATCAGCTGTGCCTGTGGGGAGAGGAAAACAGACTTTAGAAAGGCCATGGCAATGACTGCTTGCGCGCCGGCGCGATTCATTGTATGATAGAGGAAATATGGAAGAGCCTGAGAGGAGGGGAGCAAAAGTGACATGTAAAGAGGCAGAGAGTCTGGTTATGGATTATATCCGTCATGACATGGACGTACAGACCATGGAAGAATTTTTGGAACATATAGACGGATGTGAGAACTGCCAAGAAGAGCTGGAGATTTATTATACCGTAGAGGCAGGTATCCGGCAGCTGGATGCGGATACGGACACAGACCGTTACAATATCAAGGGAGACATGGAGGCAGATATCATGGCTTCCAGACAGCACATTTATAATATGCGTTTTTTGAGTGTACTCCGGTATGCGGCCAATACGTTGATCGTCATGAGTCTGGTGGTCATGCTCCTGCTCCAGGCCCGCATCTGGTGGCAGACAGGAATTTTTTGAGCCAGAACGGGAAGGGGCGTATGCCGATACCTTATAGAAGGCGGAACGCTTGTGAAGCGGAGGAAAATATGGATTTTCAGAGTTTGATTCAGTCAAAGGACTATGAATTTTTGCGGACCAACAGACATCTGGGGAAGAGGATCATGGTTCTGGGGCCTGGAGGAAGCTATGCCTATGGAACCAACTATGAGCACAGCGACATCGATATCCGGGGCATTACATTGAACCTGCCTTCGGACCTTCTTGGTCTCACGGAGTTCGAACAATATGAGGACCAGGAGACGGATACGGTGATCTATTCGTTTAACAAAATGGTAGGGCTTCTTCTGGAGTGCAATCCCAATACCTGTGAGATTCTTGGTCTGGACCGGGAGGAGTATTTGATTTTGTCGGATTTGGGAGAGGAGCTTCTGGATAATCGGAAGCTTTTTTTGTCAAAGAGGGCGGCGAAGTCTTTTGGAGGCTATGCGGGAGCCCAGCTTCGGCGTCTGCAGAACGCCATTGCCAGGGATTCCATGTCTCAGAGTGAGCGGGAGAGACATATCCTGACTTCGGTGAAGAACGCGCTGGAGGATTTTGAGCGGCGCTATGGTTCTTTTGAGAAGGGGAGTATCCGGCTGT
>CAJUJV010000026.1:267-15004 GCA_910586845.1 uncultured Hungatella sp. | reverse complement strand
GGAAAATCCCCTGCTGGATACGGAGATCTTTGTGGACGCCCATTACCGGCACCTTCCCCTTCGGGATTATGAGCATATGTGGGCAGGGATGCACAATGTGGTCAGGGATTATGAGAAGATCGGAAAGAGAAATAAGAAGAAGGATCAGAACCATTTGAATAAACACGCCATGCATTTGATCCGGCTGTTTATGATGGGGATTGATATTTTGGAAAGAGGGGAGATCAATACCCGGAGACGGGGGAAAGAGCTGGACCTTCTGCTTCGTATCCGGTCCGGCGGTTTTCTGAAAGAGGATGGCACATTTGACAGGGAGTTTTACGATGTTTTAGGGGAGTATGAGATGAGGCTTGAGCAGGCGGCAAGGGAGAGCGGGCTGCCGGATAACCCGGATATGGAGAAGGTGGAGGCTTTTGTGGAATCTGTGAACAGGAGAGCCATCCAGGTGTCAGAGTAAGCGGCCAATGGGTGAGAGGCCCGGAGCTGAGGGAAATCACCGGAAACCTGGAGGGAAGATAAGTCAGTGAAGAATCGATGGGGAGAAGAGGTCAGAAAGAATGGATGAAAGAAAAATGGCCGAGGGGAAGAGGGCCGGGGAAATCCGGAGCAAACTACAGGACATCGAGGAGCAGGAGAACGTCAGGATTCTATATGCGGCGGAATCGGGAAGCCGGGCCTGGGGATTTGCCTCTCCGGACAGTGATTATGACGTGCGCTTTATCTATGTGAGAACTCCGGAGGATTATCTTCGGCTGGACCAGAAGAGAGACGTGATCGAGTGGCAGCTGGATGAAGTGTTTGACATGAACGGCTGGGATATCAGGAAGGCTCTGACGCAGTTTCATAAGAGCAATACCACATTGTTTGAGTGGAGCCATTCGCCGATTGTCTACTGGGAAAGGCAGGAATGGAAAGAAATTTATGAGTCAGTAAAGGGATATTTCCGCGTGAAACCGGCTTTGTATCAGTATTATGGAGTGGCAAGAAGCACATACTGCCAATTCCTGCTGGGAGAGGAGGTAAGGTATAAAAAATACTTTTATGCTTTGCGGCCGCTTCTGGCCTGCCGCTATATCTGGGAGTACAGATGTGCGCCGCCCATTGTGTTTGAAGAATTGATGAAGGCGGATTTGGATGCGGAGCTTCGCCGGGAGATAGAGGAATTGGTGGAGAGGAAAAAGGGAACCATGGAGGGAGAGAGGAATCTTCCGATCCCCGGGATTTTAAGGTTTATCGAGGAAGAACTTTCCGTGTGGAAGGAGAGGACCGGGCAGCTTCCCGAGGAGAAGTACGGGGACTGGGAAGAGCTGAACCGGGTCTTTCTGAATCTGGTAAAAGGAATGTGAGGGAACAGATCATGAAAAATAAACTGGTATTGATTGACGGACACAGCATTTTGAACAGGGCTTTTTATGGGGTGCCGGAGCTGACCAATTCCGAGGGGCTTCATACCAATGGGGTTTACGGCTTCCTGAATATTATGTTTAAGATTCTGGAGGAGGAAGAGGCGGATCATCTGGCGGTGGCCTTTGACTTAAGCGAGCCTACCTTCCGGCACAAGATGTATAAAGAGTATAAGGGGACCCGCAAGCCCATGCCTCCGGAGCTGGCACAGCAGGTGCCTCTCATGAAGGAGGTGCTGGGGGCCATGGGAATTCCCATCATGACTCTGGCAGGATATGAGGCAGATGATATTCTGGGGACTCTGGCCAAGAAGAACGCGGCGGCAGGGGTGGAAGTCTCCATCGTGTCGGGGGATCGGGATCTTCTGCAGCTGGCAGATGAGCATATTAAGATCCGGATCCCTAAGACCAGCAGGGGCACCACTGTGGTGAAGGATTATTATCCGGCGGATGTGAAGGCGGAGTACCAGGTGACTCCCCTGGAGTTTATTGACGTAAAGGCGCTTATGGGGGATCAGTCCGACAACATTCCGGGGGTTCCCTCGATCGGGGAGAAGACTGCCACTAATCTGATCGTGGCCTACGGGAGCATTGAGAACGCCTATGCCCATTTATCGGAGATTAAGCCGCCTAGGGCTCAGAAGGCTTTGGGGGAGCATTATGACATGGCCCAGATGAGCAAGGAGCTGGCTGCCATCTGTATTGACTGCCCCATCGAATTTTCCTATGAAGATATGGAGATCGGAAATCTGTATACCCAGGAAGCTTATGACTATATGAAGCGGCTGGAGTTTAAGTCGTTTCTGGCCAGGTTTGATACCGAGACCATGAAAGTCCCCGGAGTGGAGGAGCATTTCTGGGTCGTGACAGATTTTGGCTGGGCAGAAGATCTTTTTGAGAAGGCTTCCGGGGCCGGACACACAGGATTTCAGCTGCTGATCGAGAAAGGTCAGGTTACGGGGGCTGCCCTCTGTTTTGGCGAGAAGGACTGCTATGCCATAGCGGCTCAGGGATTTCTGACCGGAGAGTACCTGACAGGAAAGATCAGGGAGATCGCGGTCAATGCCGGGAAAAAAGGAAAGATGGGAAGAGCCGCGACTCTGGATCTGAAGAGTCAGCTTCCGTTCCTGGATTTGGAGGAAGAGTCGGAGGTTATGGATGCCGGTGTGGCAGGATATCTTCTGAATCCCCTGAAAGACACCTACCACTACGATGATCTGGCCAGGGACTATCTGGGAATGGCAGTCCCTTCCAGGGAGGATCTTCTGGGCAAAAAGGCCATGGTTGGGCAGCTTCTGGCAGAGGAAGATGAGAAAGCCGGAAACTGTGTCTGCTATATGGGATATATTGCCTGGAAATCTGCCCAGGTTCTGGAGGAAAAACTGAAGGAAAAAGACATGTGGGAGTTGTTTGAGCAGGTGGAGATGCCCCTGATCTACAGCCTTTACCACATGGAGAAAGCCGGGATCAGGGTGGAGAAGGACCGGCTCAAAGCCTACGGCGATGAGCTGAAGGTAAAGATCCAGGCCCTGGAGAAAGAGATCTATGAACTGGCCGGGGAGACATTTAACATCAATTCCCCCAAGCAGCTGGGGGAGGTGTTATTTGACCACATGAAGCTGCCTCACGGCAAGAAGACAAAGACCGGGTATTCCACGGCGGCAGATGTGCTGGAGAAATTAGCTGAAGATTATCCTGTGGTCAGAAAGATTCTGGATTACCGGCAGCTTACCAAATTGAATTCTACTTATGCCGAGGGGCTTTATGGTTTTATCCGGGAGGACGGGCGGATCCACGGCACATTTAACCAGACCATTACAGCCACAGGGCGGATCAGCAGCACAGAACCGAACCTTCAGAACATCCCGGTGCGCATGGAGCTGGGAAGGCAGATCCGGAAGATTTTTGTGCCGGAGGACGGATATGTGTTTGTGGATGCGGATTATTCCCAGATCGAGCTGAGAGTTCTGGCTCACATGTCAGGGGACGAAAGGCTGATCGAGGCTTACCGGCAGGCTCAGGACATCCATGCCATCACGGCCTCCCAGGTATTCCATATCCCTCTTGATCAGGTGACAAGTCTCCAGAGACGCAATGCCAAGGCGGTGAATTTCGGCATCGTCTATGGGATCAGCGCCTTTGGACTCAGCGAGGATTTAAGTATCAGCCGTCAGGAGGCGGTGGATTATATTGACAAATATTTTGAGACCTACCCGGGTGTGAAAACATTTTTAGACAGACAGGTGGAAGAGGGGAAGGAAAAGGGATATGTGACTACCATGTTTAAGCGGCGCAGGCCGATTCCGGAACTGAAATCTGCTAACTATATGCAGCGGTCTTTCGGGGAGCGGGTGGCTATGAATTCTCCTATCCAGGGAACCGCGGCGGATATTATGAAGATTGCCATGATCGGGGTGGACCGGGAGCTGAGAAAGAGAGGGCTGAAATCCAGGATTGTGCTGCAGGTTCACGACGAGCTTCTGGTGGAGACCTGGAAGCCGGAGCTTTCGGAGGTTACAGGGATTTTGGAGGAGAAGATGAAAGGGGCGGCTGCTCTGGGCGTGTCACTGGAAGTGGAGGCCCATGAGGGGGAGAGCTGGTATGATGCGAAATAATCGTACGATCGCCCTCACCGGCGGCGTGGGCTCCGGAAAAAGCCGGATTCTGGAGCTTTTAGCCCGGGAATACGAGGCAGAGGTGATCCAGACAGATCTGGTGGCCAGAGAACTGCAGGAACCGGGCATGCCTGGCTTTCAGGCGATTATCCAAAGCTTTGGTCAGGACATGGTGGGAGAGGATGGATATCTGAAGAAAGATGTGCTCACTGCTCTGGTGTTCGGTGATGAAAAAAACAGGGAACGGATCAACGGTCTCATCCATCCTCTTGTATGGGAGAGGGTAAAAAGACAGGCCGGGGAATCTGATTTTCCGATGGTGGTGGTGGAATCCGCCGTTCTTCCCGAAAATCCAGGTGACTTTTTTGACGAAGTGTGGTATGTTTATACCCTGAGGGAATGCCGGATCCGGCGGCTGATGGAGAGCCGGGGGTATTCCAGGGAGCGGTGTCTCAAGATGATGGAGGGTCAGGCTTCGGAGGAGGAATTCAGGAAGAGAGCCACTTGTGTTATCGACAACAACGGTTCCATGGAAGATGTGAGGAAACAGGTGGAGGTCATCTTGGGCCGGACGCCGGTGAAAAAGAGCAGACAGGATTAAGGAAGAATCAAAAACATGAGATTAGTAAGCATAGCCAGCGGCAGCAGCGGAAATTGTATTTATGTAGGGACGGAGAACACCCATATTCTGGTGGATGCCGGAATCAGCAACAAACGAATTGAAGAGGGACTTCACGAGATCGGGGTGAAAGCGGATGAGTTGGATGCTGTAGTTATCACCCACGAACACTCAGACCATGTAAAGGGACTGGGGGTCCTGGCCAGAAAGCATGGAGTGCCCATCTATGCCACGAAGGAGACGCTGGAGGAGATCGGGGAGATGAAATATCTTGGGGATTATCCCAGGGAGCTTTTCTGTCCTGTTCTCCCGATGTGGAATTTACAGTGGGAGACATGGAGGTGAAACCCTTCAGCATTGATCATGACGCTGCCAACCCGGTTGCCTATCGGATCCAGAACGGCCGCAGGTCCGTGGCAGTGGCTACGGACATGGGACATTTTGACCAGTATATTATCGAGCATCTTCAGGGACTGGATGCCCTTCTTCTGGAGTCCAACCATGATGTGCGCATGCTGGAGACAGGTCCATATCCCTACTATCTGAAGAGACGGATTCTGAGCGATCATGGCCACCTGTCCAACGACAATGCGGGAAGGCTTCTCAACTACATACTTCATGACAATATCAAACATATTTTTCTGGGACATCTCAGCAAGGAGAATAACTTTGAGGAGCTGGCCTGTGAGACGGTGAAGCTGGAGATCGATCAGGGAGATCACGGGTATAAAGCCAGAGATTTTTCTATCTCCGTGGCGAGACGGGATATGATGTCTGAGATCGTTACAGTATAGAAAGGAGATCGATATGAATAAAATTATTATTACGGTAGTAGGAAAAGACACGGTAGGGATCATCGCGAAGGTGTGTACCTATCTGGCGGAGAACCAGGTGAACATCCTGGACATTTCCCAGACTATTGTCCAGGAATTTTTCAACATGATGAAGATCGTGGATATGGACAAGTCTTTAAAGCCTTTTGAGACGGTGTCCTCAGATCTGGAGAAACTGGGGGAGGAGATCGGTGTGAGGATCAAGTGCCAGAGAGAAGAGATTTTTACGAAGATGCACCGAATCTGAGAAAGGGAATGGAGAAAACCTTATGTTAAATATGTTTGAGGTCATTGAGACCAACAATATGATCGAGCATGAGAAGCTTGACGTCCGTACCATTACTATGGGAATCAGCCTTCTGGACTGCTGCGACAGCGACCTTGAGACTCTGAACGAGAAGATTTATCAAAAGATCACCGCCACTGCGAAGGATCTGGTGTCCACAGGGGAGGCCATATCCAGAGACTTCGGCGTGCCTATTGTGAATAAAAGGATTTCCGTGACCCCTATCGCCCTGGTCGGCGGATGCGCCTGTAAGACGCCGGAGGATTTTGTCACCATAGCCAGGACTCTGGACCGGGCGGCCAGAGAAGTGGGAGTGAATTTTCTGGGAGGATATTCGGCTCTGGTGAGCAAGGGCATGACCACTGCCGACGAGAACCTGATCCGTTCTATTCCCCAGGCCCTGGCAGAGACGGATAGGGTGTGCAGTTCCGTCAACGTAGGTTCCACCAAGACGGGTCTTAATATGGATGCCGTGAATCTTATGGGTAAGATGATCAAAGCCACGGCAGAGGCCACAAAGGATCAGGATTCTCTTGGCTGTGCCAAACTGGTGGTCTTCTGCAATGCGCCTGACGACAATCCTTTTATGGCCGGAGCCTTCCACGGAGTGACCGAGGCGGATGCCATTATCAATGTAGGCGTCAGCGGTCCAGGAGTGGTGAAGGTTGCCCTCGAACAGGTCAGGGGAGAGAATTTTGAAGTTCTGTGCGAGACCATCAAGAAGACAGCGTTTAAGATCACCCGTGTGGGACAATTGGTGGCCCAGGAGGCTTCCAGACGTCTGGGCGTGCCCTTCGGCATCATCGACCTGTCTCTGGCGCCTACTCCGGCAGTGGGTGACAGCGTGGCCGAGATCCTGGAAGAGATCGGTCTGGAGCGTGTGGGAGCGCCGGGGACTACGGCGGCTCTGGCCATGCTCAACGACCAGGTGAAGAAAGGCGGGATCATGGCCTCATCCTATGTAGGAGGCTTAAGCGGCGCCTTTATTCCGGTCAGTGAGGATCAGGGGATGATCGACGCTGTGTCCATGGGGGCTCTCACACTGGAGAAACTGGAAGCCATGACCTGTGTCTGTTCCGTAGGCCTTGACATGATCGCCATTCCCGGCAGTACGACCGAGAGCACGCTTGCCGGGATCATCGCCGATGAGGCGGCTATCGGCATGATCAACCAGAAGACCACGGCTGTCCGTCTGATCCCGGTCATCGGAAAAGATGTGGGAGATACGGTAGAGTTCGGCGGTCTTTTGGGGTATGCTCCGGTGATGCCGGTGAATTCCTACTCCTGTGAAAAGTTTGTCAACAGGGGCGGCCGGATTCCGGCGCCGGTCCACAGTTTTAAGAACTGACCATATGAAATTATATCCCGGCTCCTGCGGGCCTGATGGAAAAAGACGGAAAGGCAAGCCTACTGATGGCTTACCTTTCCGTCTTCTGCTACAGTGATACCGAAGCTGCTGCTGTATTCGTTCAGTTTCTGGATGATCTGAGTTTTTCTGTCTCCCTGAGCTATGGTGGGACAGTAGTCATTGCGGTGCGTTACGGAACTGAGGGTACATGGAATCAGGGTCAGTGCTGCCTCTCCCGTGACCTGACCGTCCTCCAGGGTAAATGCGGCCTGGGCGATCATGGTATTCTTATCTTTGGGATTCCGGTTTCCTCCGAAGCAGAAATTTCCCAGACTGTAGATGATGTATTTACCATTATAAGTATCGATTCCCTGAAGCACATGGGGATGACAGCCTACCACCAGATCAGCCCCCCAGTCGATGCATTTACGGCCCAGTTCGGTCTGGTAGCTGTCGGGAACATGACGGCCTTCCGTCCCCCAGTGGCAGCAGGCCAGGATCAACGGAACCTGCTGCTCCTTCAGCTGCTGGATGCCGCTCTGGAGAAATCCTTCCACCCTGGTTCCGTCATAAACTTCATTGACAGAGACAAAGCCGATGCGGATGCCTGTTTCCGTCTCGAAGATACCCACGTGTTCGTCATAGGCATAAGGGAGGCCGATGGAGTCAAACGCGGCGATGGTATCATCTACTCCCTGTTCCCCGTAGTCGATACGGTGATTATTGCCAAAACTGACGGCATCGATGTCTGCTTCGGGGATGATCTGGATATACTCCGGCTTTCCTTTGATATTAAACTGTTTTTCCACCCGGTTATTGGAGTTGGTAAGGACTCCCTCAAAATTTACCAGAGTCATGTCGTCTGCCTCAAAGACAGTCTTAACATTCTTAAAAAAATAGCCGGGGCCTCCACGGTCATACATCTCTTCAAACGTCCCTTCATATCCATGGACAGAAAGCTTGCCCAGAGAACAGTCTCCTGCCAGAGATATGGTCACGGTCTGTCTGTCCGGTTCCGGCTCATCCATCTGTTCATGAGGGCCGTAGCCGCTTAAGATGAACGACAGGACAGCCATGGAGGCCGCCATCTTTAATTTTCGGTATTTCATCTGCTTCTCCCCCTGTATTGTGATCTGATCATACGGTTAAAATCCGTGAAATAATTGTACTATCGATCCCCCGGGACGTCAATGGAAAAAGTTTATGTGAGAGTCAATTTTTTGTACCCCTGAAACAGGATTTGATGTATACTGAAAAAGAAAAACGGACTATGGAGGCCGGGAGGATGAAAGAAGAGAGAAAACCGGGCTGGAAAGAAGTCCTGATATTTCTGGCGTCAGCCGCAGGTCTGACGATCCTGGCCATGACCGGGATTTTTTACAAGGCAGAACAGACACTGGCAGATGCCTGGTATCAGGAGAGCAGGGCTCTGGATGGGAACATTGTTCTGGTGGGGATCGATCAGAAAGCGCTGGATGCCATAGGACCTTACCAGCAGTGGGACAGGAATGTTATAGCAGAGACAGTGGAGATCTTAAACCAGTCTCCCGAATGCCATCCGGCGGTGATCTGCCTCGACGTACTCTATACGGGGGAGACAGAGCCGGGGGCAGATAAACGTCTGGCACAGGCGGCAGGGGAATATGGAAATGTGGTGACGGCCTGTGCGGCGGAGTTCGGAAACAGCCTGGTTCTCCGGGCTGACGGCGAATATGATGTGGACCGCTTTGCGGTTCTGACTGTCGATGAACCCTATGAGGAGCTTCGTCTGGCCGCACACCTGGGTCATATCAATGCCATGATGGATGACGACGGTATTCTGCGCCACCATCTGCTGGAGGTGAGACCTGCCGGAGCAAGTGCTGTTCCGTCTCTTGCCCTGACGGCGGCCAGGCTCTATAAAGAATCTCTGGGAGAACAACTGTCCGAACTTCCAAAGACGGATGCCAGAGGGTTCTGGTATCTGCCATTTTGCGGAAAACCGGGGCATTTCGGACGGGTGGTCTCCGTAGCCGACGTGCTGTCCGGGGAGGCGGCGCCGGAATATTTTGACGGAAAAATAGTGATGATCGGGCCCTATACCGCAGGACTTCAGGACAGTTATCTCACATCCGCGGATCATGCCAAACCCATGTACGGTATCGAGTTCCAGGCCAATGCGCTCCATACGCTTCTGGAAGGGGAGTTTAAGCAGGAGGCAGGGCCGAAGGGTCAGCTGATGCTGCTGTTTATGGTGCTGCTGGCAGCGGCAGCCGTCTTCTGGAAGCGTCCGGCAGGCGTCTCTACGGCAGTCTGGCTTTTAGTCAGCGGAGGATATCTGGCATTGTGCCGGTGGTTCTATGATCGCGGGGTGGTGCTCAATGTTCTGTGGATTCCGGCAGGTCTGACGGTCCTGTATGCAGGCAGCCTGGCTTACAACTATGTACAGGCGGCTCTGGAAAAACAGCGGGTGACTAAAACCTTTAAGCGGTATGTGGCGCCGGAGATCGTCAATGAACTGATGAAAAACGAGACCGAGGCCATGGAGCTGGGCGGAAAGCTGAGGACCATTGCCGTGCTCTTTGTGGATATCCGGGGGTTTACTTCCATGTCAGAAGTGCTTAAGCCTACTCAGGTAGTGGGGATTCTGAACCAGTATCTGACTCTGGTCTCCAAATGTATCCTGAAAAACGGCGGGACTCTGGACAAATTTGTAGGCGATGCGGCCATGGCCTTCTGGGGGGCGCCTCTGTCTCTTCCTGTGGAGGAAGCCGTGATGAAAGCCGCCGTGACGGCTATGGATATGGTGAAAGGCTCTGAGAAACTGTCCCGTGAGCTGATGAAAAAATATAAGCGCACCGTCGCTTTCGGCATAGGGATCCATGTAGGCGAGGCAGTGGTGGGCAATATCGGGTCTCCCAGGAGGATGGACTACACAGCTATCGGTGATACGGTCAACACGGCGGCCCGTCTGGAAGCCAATGCCCCCAAAGGGATGATCTATATTTCCAGAGCCGTGGCAGACATTCTGGGAGACAGGGCCTGGTGTACTTCTCT
This sequence comes from uncultured Hungatella sp., assembly GCA_910586845.1. GTDB lineage: Bacteria > Bacillota > Clostridia > Lachnospirales > Lachnospiraceae > UBA3402. The sequence continues at coordinate 4,864 of CAJUJV010000026.1, read as the reverse complement.
GGGAGACAGTGTCAAATTAAAAGGAAAGGCGGATGGTTTCGAGGTCCTGACGCTGGACAGGCTCAGGAAACCGTGATCTGTGACAGCAGGTATCAGTATGAATAAACCATGGAAAATAGAATTTTGGGGAACAAGAGGCTCTGTGCCTGTGGCAGACAGCCGGTTCCTGGAATATGGAGGAAACACATCCTGCGTCTCTCTGGAATGGGATGAGGGACTCCTGATCTTTGACGGAGGAAGCGGCCTGATACAGCTGGGCAGAGCTCTCTCAGACAGAAATGTAAATAAAAGGCTGGATATTCTCCTGAGCCATTTTCATATGGATCATATTCAGGGCCTTCCGGGATTTCAGCAGTTTTATGATCCGGATACGGAGATTCATCTTTACGGTGAAGGAGGGGATGGCATAAGCTTTGCCGGGAGACTGGAAACCGTCATAGGAAGACCTTACTGGCCTGTGGGATTTCAGGATTTTAAAGCAGATGTTTTTTTTCATGAGATCCGGGCAGGAGAGTCTTTTTCTATCAGGGATGGCATCCGAGTCAGTACTCTCAGAGGAAGGCATCCGGGAGGGACGATCCTGTATCGTGCGGATATGCCGGGCAGATCTGCGGTTTACGGCCTGGACTGTGAGCTGGATCGGGACATGCTGGATCGTCTGGCAGAGTTTGCCGGGGGAGCCGGGCTCATCATCTGCGACGGGAATTTTACAGAAGAAGATATGAAACGATATCAGGGATGGGGACACTCGTCTTGGAAGCAGGGGATTGCCCTGCGAAGGGCGGCCGGAGCCTTAAAAGCCGTGGTGACTCATTTTTCATGGGAATATACGGATAAATTTTTAAGAGAGCAGGAGAAGCTGGCAATTGCGGAAGATCCGGCCAGCTGTTTCGCGAAAGAAAGGATGGAGTTATGGCTATGAAACAGAAAGACATGGATACTGGAGATCGGTGTACTGCTGTCCTCTGAACGGGATCTGAGCAGACTCCTTGATCAGATCCTTACCAGTGTCATGGAACTGACCAGATGCGACGGGGGAACGCTGTATCTTCTGGACGAAGACTGCCTCAGATTTAAGATCATGCGCAACAATACTCTGGGAACCAGTGAAGGAGGGGATGGCAGAGATCCGGGTCTTCCGCCGGTTCCTTTAGACAGAAAACATGTATGTGCGCTGTCGCTGATCGAAGACAGAGTGATCAGAGTGGAAGATGTAAGGAAGTGCCGGGAGTATGACTTCTCCGGGCCGATCGAATATGATGCTATATTCAGATATCATACTCAGTCCATGCTGGTGGTTCCCATGCGCAACAGAGAAGGGGCGAAGATCGGAGTTCTGCAGATGATCAATGCACTGGATGAAGAGGGGAAGGTGTGTGCATTTTCGGAGGATATGGTCCTTCTGGCAGAATCCGTGGCCTCCCAGGCTGCCATCACTATCCAGAATGTACGGTATATCCAGATGATAAAAGACCTGTTCCGCTCTTTTGTGCGGGTCCTGTCTTCGGCCATTGACAAAAGAACGCCCTATAACGGCAATCATACCCGCCATATGGCGTCCTGCGGGGAAAAATTCATTGATTTTCTGAACCGGCAGGCAAGGGATGAGGGAAAAGAAGAGCCGTTTTCCAGGGAGCACAGGGAAGAGATCCTCATGAGTATATGGCTTCACGATATCGGGAAGCTGGTGACGCCTCTGGAAGTGATGAACAAGGAGTATCGGCTTCGGCCCGAACAGTATCAGAACTTCTGCCACCGCATGGAGACTATAAGGCTGACTGCAAAGATCGAACATCTTCACGGATCACTTACAGATGAAGAATATGAAAAGATGGTTTCCGGCACCAGAGAGGCCTTCGCCCTGGTGGAGGAAGCCAAAAAGGCAGAAAGAATAACAGACTCAATGCTGGCCGGGATCCAGGATTTGAGGACCAGGACCTACACCGGAGAGGACGGACTTATTCACTCATGGCTCAGCGATGATGAATACGAGATGCTTTCCATCCGGGGAGGGACGCTTTCTCCCCAGGAGAGAAAGATCATGGCGGAACATGTTGTCGTTACGGACAAGCTCCTGTCTCAGATCCGGTTTTCTCCGGAACTGTCCCACGTGAGGCAGTGGGCCGCTGACCACCATGAATTCCTCAACGGTTCTGGTTATCCTCACGGAAAGCGCGGTCAGGAGATCCCCATGGAAGTGCGTATCATTACTATCCTCGATATTTTTGATGCTCTTGTAGCTTCAGACCGGCCTTACAAAGCAGGAAAAACGGTAGAGGAAGCTTTGGAGATCCTTAAAGAAATGGCAGAAAATCAGGGAAAACTGGATCCGGAACTGACGAGACAGTTTATCGCAAGCAGATGCTGGCAGTAACACACAACATTTTTCCGGAATTTCACAACATGGGGGCTTGAAAAGAAAAGGCAAAGGAGTAAGATGGAAGCCAGAACCGGAGGTGGACTCCATGATAAAAATTGCTGTCTGTGATGACGAGCCGGCGATGCGCGAAAAACTGAAACAAATGATCTCTCAGTTTCTGAGCCGGAGAGATGAGACGTGTTCGGTGACCTGTTATGCCGGCGGGGTCCCATTGCTTCTGTCTTCTCTGAAGTTTGATCTGATCTTTCTGGATATCCGGATGCCCGGAGAGGATGGCATGACACTGGCCAGAAGGCTGAGACAGAAAGGATTCGGAGGAGAACTGATCTTCGTGTCGGTGTTTCCCGAATATATGCCGGATGCCTTTGAGGTGGAGGCCCTGGATTATCTCTGCAAGCCCATAGACAGATGCCGCCTGGAAGCAGCCCTGAAAAGAGGACTCAAGCGTCTGAAAAACAGGACGGAGCAGGGACTCTTTATACAGACTGTGAACTGGTGCAGAACGGTGAAATTTCAGGACATTTACTATTGTGAAGTGATCAACAGGAAAATCTATATCCATACCAGAAGCGGGATCATGGATTATTACGGAAAGATGAAGGAACTGGAGCTGCAGGCTGGTTCCCGGCTCTTTAAGTGTCACAGAAGTTATCTGATCAATCTGGATTATCTGTCGGAATACCGGGGAGGCACGGCAGTTTTGGAAAACGGGGAGCAGATCCCTGTGGCCAAGAGCTGCCGTCAGCTTCTGATGGAGCGGCTGATGGAAGAGATGGCCGGGGAGGAGTGAGGGATCATGTGGAACTGGTATCTGGTCATACCTGTGGCTCTGTATTATGTGGTCATGCCTGCGGCTGTCTTCCTCTTTTTCAGCCGCTTTTTTGATATTTCTCCCAGATGGTTCTGGTGTGTTATCTATGTGATTCTGTCCGGATGTGTGACGGCTCTGGAATATCGGTTCAGTCTGAGAGGAAGTCCGGGACTTGTGCTGGAGATCCTGGTTCTGGCATGTGTGGGAAAACTCTGTCTGATGAAATCATGGGCAGTCTCTCTGGCGGCTTCCTGCCTTGCGCTGGCAGTCCGAGAAGCTGCGGATGGCATCATGTCCTGGGTCAGCTACAGGCTGCTATTACCTGCCGTGATGGAGCTGGAATATCTGGTGTATGTGGGGGATGGTATCCGGGAACTTCTGAAAGTGATGGCGACCCTGTGGCTGTTTATCCTGATCCAGAAAAAATTCAGGAATATCATCAGGCAATCTGACAAGAGAACTCTGATCTGGCTGGCGATCCCTGCTTTTTTTCTGTCAATGACAGAGAGGATCATACAGAATTCCATATACGGAGGCGACCTTGTGATGGACACGGATACGGGAAATTTCGGAGCCATCATCAATATCAATCACGGTGAGATCCTGTTCCTGCAGATATTTTCCTGTCTCTGTCTGTTCCTTTCACTGTTTGCCTGGGAAAAGATCATGACAATTGTTCAAAGAAATCAGCAGCTCTTTTTGCTGGAGCAGCAGATCCGGAATCAGGAGATCTATGTTCAGGAAGCCTGCGGCCGGCTGGAAAAGACCCGTGGCTTTCGCCATGATATCAGAAATCATCTGACAGTTCTGGCGGAGCTTTTAGAAGAAGATCAGACCGAGGCAGCCAGAAATTATCTGTCCGGCCTGGAACAGTTTTCCAGAAGTCTGTCTGATGAATTGTGGACAGGGAATGCTGCCGTATCTGCTCTTTTGAGGAGCAAGGTATCTGCGGCCGGACAGAGAGGGATCGGAATCAGCTGTCAGGTGACGGTGCCAGAGAATCTGGGCATTCGGGACATGGACCTGTGTGTGGTCCTCTCCAATGGTATTGATAATGCGGTACAAGCCTGCCAGGCTGTCCCTGAAGAGAAGAGGTATATTGAGATAAGAAGCCGGAAAAAAGCTAATTTTTATTTCATCTTTATGGAAAACAGCTGTGATATGGAGCTGAAAGAGGTACCAAAAGACGGAATCGGACTCTCCAACATCAGAACCGTCGCAGAATTATACGGAGGAAGAGCAGAAAACGAAGTTTCTGACGGCAGATATCGGTTAAAAGTGCTGTTTACAACACAAAATACGGATTCTGCACCAGAACCGTCATTTGATCAAGCATCTTCGTCGACAGGAAAAGAGGAAAGGAGGGAAAACAGATGACAGGTATGAATCCCATCAGCACCGGCATA
>CAJUJV010000026.1:0-252 GCA_910586845.1 uncultured Hungatella sp. | reverse complement strand
GTCTGATTCCAGGCTTAAGGCCCTGGAGCAAAAACTGGCTCAGCTGAAAACAGAAAAGGAAAAAGCTGTCCGGAATCATAACAAAGACAAGGTAAAAGAACTGGAAAAAGAGATTCAGAAAGTGGAGCAGCAGATCGAACAGCTGAAACAGAAAGAGAAGAAAAAAGGAAAAGAACAGAAAAAAGACGGTGACAGAGAGTCCGCTTACGGACAGATGGTCCCTGATCCCCGTCTGGGCAATCTGGTGGATGT
>CAJUJV010000025.1:41145-47054 GCA_910586845.1 uncultured Hungatella sp. | reverse complement strand
TGAAAGTTCAGCGCTCCGGCGCTGAACTGCGCGAAAATGGGGTCACGAAGTGACTTCTTCCATTCCCATTTTCATCGCCGCGGGCGATTCAATTATCCTTAAAAATATTCCGATAAATGCCGGGAGTCAACCCCATAAACCGGCTGAAATAGTTCGTGAGGAGGAGTGAGGTACCCATTTGTAAATTTAATGATTCTGTGGTATTATTCATATAAAGATAATGTATAACTATTAAATGTAGGGGGGAATTCTGAATGTCATCTAAATACACATATCAAGATTTAGAAGCGGATTATATAAACAATAGATTAGAAGCATGGATAACAAGCAATTCCCTTTTGAATATATCACAGCACGAACAAAACTTTAGCAAGAGGTACGTGTTTAATCAACTCATATCATTTTTAAATACTAAATCAAACACTATATGCGCGATATGTGGTTTAAGAAGAACAGGTAAATCCGTTCTCATGCGACAGGCAATATATGAACTTATAAAATCTGGTGTAGAACCATCAAGAATAGCTTACATTACCTTTGGTAAAAATACAGAGTATACAGATACAGATTTAATATCAAAAATACGAACATTAAGTAATCAAGTAGATTACTTTTTTATAGATGAAATGTCATATGTAAAATTTGATGTAGAAAATAACAGTTTAAATTTACTGTCAGATGAATTCGCGGTGCAGGGCAAGAAGATAGTAATAACAGGCACATTCTCCTATATACTTAGATTATTATCTAATGATGTATTATTTGACCGAATGGATAAAATAGATACAACATACTTTTCATTTAAGGAAGCACATGAAGTATTAGGAGTGACAATAGAAGATTTCATAGTTTACGGTGGAATAATCGCGCCTAATGAAAGACTGATACCAGAAGAATATATGAAGTCCGCAATAACAAGTAATATAATAAACTCGTTAATCAGGAGTGAAAAAATATATGAAATAGGGTGTCTCAATAAAGATATAGATGATGTGATAGAGGATGAAAGGAGATTAAAATTAAAATTAGGTATACTGATACGAAGAGTTATGGATAACTATATGAAATTTTTAATATACGCGAAAATACTAAATGCTAATTATAAATTCTCCGACGTAGGTAACTTAGCAGATCTGATTAGACAGAGGTCACAAAGAGACAGTCAATTAGAATTGGTAATAAAAATAGATAAAAAGAAGTATAACAGAATAATAGAAAATTATACAGGCAGCATAAATACACAGGACATATCAAAAAAATGTTTTGATCAGCTTCTATCATTATTTAAACAAATAGGAATAATAGAAGATTTGTTTTTACAGCATTCATACGAAAGCTGTTTTATAACACCATATTTAAGATATGGATTATGTGAAGAAATATGCCACCAGATAGATAGAGATATACAGAAAGAAACAAATGGATTATATAGTGCTAATCTGGCATTGGATAATTTAAGAGGTTCAATATTAGAATGTGTAATATACTTAGATTTAAAACATTCAAATAAATATAATTTTGATAAATACAGAAACAATGAAACCGGATACGAAGTAGATTTACTGATTACAACAGAAGAAGGAATACACTTATATGAGATAAAATACTCTGAGTTTGATCTAATTGAACATACTAGAAATATAGTAAATAATGATTTTATTTTAGAACTTGAGCACATATACAGTAAAAAAGTCACATCATATAATATAATTTATAGAGGTATTACATTAACAAAAGAGGTAAACCCAGAAGAAGTATTTCAGATATTAGTAGATAGTTCAATAAGAGAAAACGCGAAAGAAAAGTGGATACGACTCAGGGATAGGGCAAAACAATTTAGTTGGTCAACTATACAAATAAACTATATCAACGCGGCAGAGTTTTTATGTATGATATAAGCAAGCTTAAAGAGCAGGGCATGCCTGTGGGTCAAGGTAGCCAAAAGTGGCGACGTGTGTTATACTTATGGCATGGGAGCATGAAAATCGTTACGAACTACCCCCCTGTGGAGAACCAAAATTTGGTAGGAATAAAACACGAAGTAACGGAGGGTACAAGGAGAAAAAATTGGGAAAACAGATTAATATAACCCGGCGGGAATTTCAAAATAGCTACAGAAATCATTATCGTTTATATAAGACAGCCAATATAGAGACTTCACCAAAAAGCAGGAGACTTCTTTTGTTCTACTCTGTAGAATGCGGATTAAAAAGTTTGATTATGAAAAATATTGGGAAAAATACATATGAGGAGTTAAGAAAATATAGTGAAGAACAGGGGAAGCGTGTACATGGCCATGATTTGAAAGCAATGACACAAGAAGTTGGGATTGAGCACCAATATCCATTGAAGAGGATACGCCTCGCGAAAGAAGGATCATGCGCTCCAGAGCGGTATAATGAATTGTGGCGCTATGGGGCCGCTATAGAAGATGAGGAAGAGGAGATAAAGGCAGAGAATACCTTAGAAAAGATTGCTGAATGGATTGAACAGAGATTATAGGAGGGAGAAAATGATACGCTTTTTTACATGGTATGATATAGAGACAGAGTTTGAAGACAGACGTTTATCATGGCCGGAATCCTGGAGCGATGTGAAGGTATATAGCGATTGTGTTGTGATTCGTTGCGGACAGAGTACTCAGGAAACAGAAAAAAATTGTCAATATTTAAAAGAGATCTTTACTAAAAATTATAACATACAACAGAATAAAATATTGATTGATTTTAATCAGACATATTTAGATGTATTTTTTGAAGAAGCAGAGGAAGAGGTCCCCCAAAAAAAGGAGTACGCGCCGCTTTTTAAGGATATTCGTTTTAGCATAGAAAAGATAAAGGCTGGGACGGAAAAATTTTCAGGAGCCCGGATTTTAGCCTTTCATTCCTATAAGGGAGGCGTGGGAAGGACGTTATCCCTCATATCTTTGCTGCGGGAATGTACAGCGAAGTACCCTGAAAAGAAGATACTGGTGATTGATGGAGACCTGGAAGCGCCGGGATTAACATGGATGTTAGAAGAGCGAGGTCAAAGTTCCATCAGTTATATTGATATTCTGTCCGTCATGAATTTTGATAATGATACAGAGGATATGGTAAAAAGACTGGCAGAGCAGATACGGACATCCATGATATCCGTTGAGACAGATGAAATAGAGGTCGAACAATTTTTTGTTCCCGCGTACAGAGATAGAAAACAGGTTATGAATATTTTTTCAAATTCTGAACGTGTTTTAATCTCTAAAGACAATAAATTTTATATAACAGAGACGATTTCCAAACTGGGGGCCAAACTGGGGGCAGATTTGGTTTTAATAGATTTGCGGGCGGGAATAACAGAATATTCAGCTCCATTTCTTTTTGACCCAAGAGTGGAAAAATATTATGTGACATCAACATCTCTGCAGTCTGTTAAAGGATTGCATCAGATTTTGGAACAAATTTATATAAAAACGGAATCTGAGCTTTTAAACTCAAAAATTTTTTTGACTATGATACCGAGAGATATGGAGGAAGAAAGAGTATTTGAACTTGAGGATGAGATCTTAAAAAATATAGAGGGATGCTTTGACAGTGCTTCGGATACGTTTCTTCGCGAAAATTACTTTGTCCCATTTAAATTTGATGACGCTTTAATCTCTCTTGGAGATTTTTCCAGTGTATGCGGGCTGCTCAAAAATAAAGGTATTACAGCAGTGATGGGACAGTTAGTAAAAGATCTATTTGCTTCCGAGAATACAATTCCTTTTGAATTCGCGGAAGATGAGGCAAGAAAAATTTTAAAGAAGTTAAATGGAATCGCGGAAGGAGAAGTTACGGCAGAGGGAAATAGCAGCGCGAATATTTTGGCAACATCTTCTATCAGAGAAATTACCAGAAATTTTAAAAACTCGTTGCCCAGAATTGTTGTCGCGGGCGCTAAAGGCGCGGGAAAAACTTATATTTATAAACAACTTTTAACTGCTAAAACATGGGAAAGATTTAGGAAGATTATTGAACAAACAGGAGGCGACGCTTCAGAGAATACATTAATTGTTCCGTTGATAGCCTCCCTAAATTTAAAAAATATTAATACCCTTATTTCAGGATGTATTACGAATATTAATGAAAGCTTAAATGCCTTAGCCATAAAGAATCGATTTGTCAATGAGAATTTTAGGACATTGAGAGAATATTTAGAGGGTAAGGAAGGGCTGACCAGAGGACAATGGAGACAAAAATGGGAAGAGGCAATCCTTGCTCCTTTTGAAAGACAGTTTCAAACATTATCGGAGCTGGACGCTTTTTTAGAAACAAAGGGGAAAAAGTTAGTTTTTATTGTTGATGGTTTGGAAGATCTTTGTATGGATATGCAGATTCGAAAACCAGAGGAATGGAAATATGTATTATGCTCCATATGTCAGGATCTTATTAATGAGCTGGATAATCTGGACTATGGCAATATAGGGATTATTGTATTTGCCAGAAAAGATATGTTAAGTGAAGCGATTGAGACAAATTATGAGCAGTTTAGAAATCTCTATGTAAAATACGAACTGAATTGGAGTCAGACGGAGGCCTTAAGACTGGCCTTATGGTTGGCAGTGAAAGCATATCCGGCTTTGTCAGAAAACATAGATATTCTCAACGCGTCAAGAGATATCTTGGTGAAGAAGCTGACACGGCTTTGGGGTGTGAAGCTGGGGAGAGCGAATTCCAATGAGGCATTTTCTGATCGGTGGATTTTGGCGGCATTGTCGGATTTTACAGGCCAGCTTCAAGCCAGAGATATTGTGAGATTTCTTAAATACGCGTCAGATTCCTATGCGGATATGAATATGTTGTATAAGGACCGATTGCTCATGCCTATTGATATCAGAAATGCCATTGATCCATGCTCAAAAGATAAAATAAGTGAGATAAAATCCGAAATGAAATATATTTATGATATATTGGAAAAATTTATGGAAATGGATGAAGAGAAAAAAACGCTTCCTATAACATTGGATAAAATACAATTAACGGGTGAACAGATATCCAGGCTGGAGGCGCAGGGATTTTTGAAGATTTCTGATAAAAAATATTATCTTCCGGAAATTATCAGGCGGGCATTGGGATTTCGATATGAAAAGGGAGCCAGGCCAAGGGTTTTGTCATTGCTGGTAAAGTAGGAACAGCGGTATGGCAGTCACTGCTAGAAGGTTCCCCGACTGATTACCTACGCGCCTGTGGACAGTAATTAACCGGCGCGGCACGAATCATTTTCCCATACGGAAGGCGAGTAGGGGAACCCCTCCCCTGCTCGATTCCTAAAATGAAAGGAGGGGACGAACAATGTATGAATTGGAGCAGGTAAGTGAGAGGGGTTTCTTTCATCTATGACGTGGGCGCGTATCTGGAAACACTGGATCGGGTGGAAAAGATGGAGGCGGCTATGTTCGTTCCCGCCCACGGGAAAGCCTCCGGGGATGTGAAAGGGCTTGTCCGCTATAACAGAGATAAGGTACACAGCGTTGGGGAGAGGATTCTGTCCATCTGTGAGGAGCCGGTCTGCTTTGAGCGCGTTTTGCGGGAAGTATTCAAATGCTATGGGCTTTCCATGAACTTTGAGCAGTATGTATTAGTGGGCAGCACAGTGCAGTCTTACCTTTCGTGGCTGAAAGATACCGGTAAATTAGAGGCTGCGTTTGAGGACAGTATGCTGCTGTGGCAGAGAATATAAGATAAAAAGGAAAAGGCTTCCCGATTAAGGAAAGACAGTCCCAATTGATCAAAGCCATCCCATGCGGAAAAACAGCATAATACACTCCAACAGGGATGATCTGAGGATCATCTCTGTCGCTGTACAGGCTGTACCGCATGGACATTGAGAAAGCAGCCATTTGGGTGGTCGCTTTTTCTATTGGCAAGGAAGAATTGTAATTTTGATAC
>CAJUJV010000025.1:28725-41135 GCA_910586845.1 uncultured Hungatella sp. | reverse complement strand
CAAGGACGCTTTCTGGCATGCGAAGAACGTGGTGGCGCGAAACAGTACGGTGAAAGGGGAATACCTGGCCTGGTATTGTGAGAATGTAACCTTCCTGGCTTTTGAGAAATCGGGGATGGAGGCCACGGTGACAACCAGGGTCATGAGCATTAAGAAGCCGCTGATTGTCTGTGACGGATATTTCCTGCTCTGTCTTGCGCGTCAGATCCATGACTTCTTCTGCCCGCTTGCGCGGGATCATGCCTTCTCCGGTCAGGGTGATCCGGCGGTTTCCACGATTGAGAAGAAGCATCCTGAGTAAAAGCCGGGATAACAACACTTTGTGACGTTTACTCCGAATTGTCCCTGAGAGGACCATCAAAATGTTCAAGCATCTCATTAAGCAGCAGCTTCGCCGCTGGTGTAAATACCTGGTATTTCTTCCAGATAAAATATAGCTTTGTTTTTAACCCCGGTGTTAAAGGCCGAAAGCACAGTTCGCTGTCCGATCCGGTATTGAGAAGTTGTTTTTCAAAGCCTATAAGATACCCAATCCCTTCTTGAACCAAAATGCCCGCGTTGTATGACAGGTTAAACGTCGCGATAATATTCAGTGTATCGACCTTTTCCCCAAACCATTTGGGATAGTCCTCTGTAACGCCCTGTCTGGAGCAAATGAGGGGCAAATTTAATAAATCTTTCATGTGGACAGCTTCCTTTTTCGCAAGGGGGCTGTCCTTTCGCATAAGGACGCCCCAGGTATTTGCATCCGGCATCTCCAGATAGTTATACTTGGACAGGTTTACCTCCTGGGCCAGAACAGCAAAATCCAGCAGTCCCCGGTCAAGCCGTGCCTCTACATCCTCCGTATCGCCGCTATACAAATGCAGCCGGAAATGTGGATACCGCTCTTGCAGAGACCTGACCCGCCGGGCGAGATGTTTCATGCTGTCCGATTCCGCGCAACCGATCCGGACATCTCCGCCGGTGATCTCCCCCAGAGCCTTGAACTCGTCTTCCGTTTTCCCAACCATGTTCAGAATATCCTCAGCCCGCTTCCGCAGAAGCATCCCTTCATCGGTGAGCCGAACATTGTAATTTCCTCTGATAAACAGCTTTTTCCCAAGTTCTTCTTCCAGTTCTTTTATCTGCTTTGACAGCGTGGGCTGGGATATGTGGAGCCGCTTTGCCGCATGGGTAATGTTTCCTTCGTGAGCAATTTCTAAGAAATAGCGTAATGTCCGCAGTTCCATGGCAACACCTCCTTACCTAAAGTATAACACGTCCTGTCATTCTCTACAAGAATATCTTAAAATAAAAAGCGGATATTTGCTATTTCAGCGGCGCGGCATTATACTCTTTCCATAGGGAGACAGGAACATAGGGGAAGCATCGGATATTAAGGGCAGGATGGGCTAGGCCGCTCTTTTTGCAGGAAAAAAGCTGCCGATGAAAGCTCGGTATAGAAAAATGACGACAAAAATTTATAGAGAGAGGAAGTGAATTCTGTGGATGAGGAAAAATGTCCGCAAGCCCGCAATGTCCGCTCTGACCGGTCTTCCCCCTACGTTGCTTATTAATCGTTTACCAGATAAAATTAATTGAGTATTTCCTGTATTACAAATATTGAAAATAAAAGGTGATAGGAGGAAAGTTTTGTGATCGGAAAAGCACTTGTGAAGGGAACTCCCTGGAAGCTGATTCTATCCTTTGCGATGCCGATTATGGCAGGAAACCTTCTGCAGCAACTCTACAATACTGCTGACACGATCATTGTCGGCAACTTCGTGGAAGAGGCCGCCCTGTCTGCTGTTGGTACCTGCTCCAGCATGACCATGCTGTATTTGGCCCTTGCCCAGGGTTTTTCCATGGGCGCAGGTATCCTGGCCGCGCAGCTTTTTGGCGCCGGAAAGACAGAGGAAATGCGCAGGCTCGCCGGCACTTCGATCCTGCTCCTTACGGGAATGGGGTTACTGGCTTCTTTCATCGGAGCTGCCACCGCCGGATTGTTCCTGAGATATTTTTTGGGTGTGCCGGATTCACTGCTGAACATGGCGGTTATCTACTTTATCATTTATGCCGCGGGCCTTATATTCCAGTTTGCCTACAATATCGTGGCCGCGCTGCTGCGCGCCGTAGGGGACAGTAAGGCATCGCTGTATTTCCTTCTGGTTTCCTCCACGGTGAACATTGTGCTGGATCTGCTCTTTGTCGCGGTGTTTCACTGGGGGGTGGCCGGGGCAGCCATCGCAACCGTTCTCTCCCAGCTTTGCTGCTGTGTCGCCGCATATGGTTATATGCAAAAGCGGTACCCGGTCTTTCGGTTTCGCTGGAGAGATTACAGGTTTGACAGGGAGATCGGGGCTGGTGTCCTGCGAACCGGCGCTCCCATGGCGCTCCAGCAGGGAATGGTGTCCTGCGGCTTCTTCCTCATACAGCGGATGGTGAATTCCTATGGCCCCGCTATGACCGCGTCTTTTACCGTGGCGCAGCGCATAGAAGGATATGTGCTGATTCCGCCCATTGCGCTGCAAAATACCATGGCAACCTATTGCGGCCAAAATTTTGAGGCAGGAAGAACGGACCGCCTTGTTCTGGGTCTGAAGCAGGCAGTGATGCTGTCAGTTGGTATGATACTTTGTCTGTCCATCCTGTTGTTTTTGTTCCCTGCATTTGTCATCGGTTTCTTTGGCATTGAGGGGGTTTCTCTGGGATATTGTATACAGCATGTCCGATCTATGGCGTTTGCTTATTTAATTTTTGCCGCGTATTTTCCCTCCATGGGGTTGTTCCAGGCGGTTGGTAAAGGTTTTTGGGCTACGTATGTTTCTTCGGCGGCATTAGGCGGGCGCGTTTTGTTCACTTATACCCTATGCCGCCTGCCTGTAATTAATTATTCCGGGCTTTGGTGGAGCCAGCCGCTGGGATGGTGTATTGCCGGTGTGATGACATGCATCATGCTGTTTTGCATGTTTCACAGTAGCCTTCCATGCCGTATTCCCGGCGTCGCCGTGAATGAAAGGAAGTCTGTATAATGAAGGAGATGGTTTTCGCGGCAGGTGAAAGGCAGGATGTTCTGTCTGCATCAGAATGGTAATGTAGCCCGTAGACCCGCCGTGCAACACCCGGTGGCTCTGCGAGCCATCGGTTGAGGGGCGTTCGCCCCATAGTCCAGAACCAGAAAGAAGGCGCTTGCAAGCAAGCTTGCGTCGCCTTTTTTCTGGTTCTGGACTGCACGGCTCAGTGCTGGAGCATGTTTTCGACAAAGATTCCGTAGCCTTTGGTGCTGTCCTGGATGAAGACGTGGGTTACGGCGCCGATGAGTTTGTTGTTCTGGATGATGGGGCTGCCGCTCATGCCCTGGACGATGCCGCCGGTCTGGGCTAGGAGGTCGGGGTCCGTGACCTGGATCACCAGGCTTTTGTTCTGGTGGGATGTGGAGTAGTCTACTTTCAGGATTTCTATGTTATAGTCTCTGATCTCTCCGGAGATCCCGCTCCTGATAAGGGCGGGGCCTTTTTTTACGTCCTGGCGGTAACCTATTTCTATAGGTTGCATGTTCATGGCCTGGCGGAATTTTTCGCCTGCAGTGCCGAAGATACCCACTTCGGAGTTGGTGTCGATGTCCCCTAACAGGGAACCGGGGCCGTAGTAGATGACGCCGGACATGACTCCCGGATTGCCTATGGAGCCCTTTTCGATGCCTACGATCTCCGTGTCATACAGGGTGCCGCCGGAAATCTCCACTACCTCTCCGGTGTCGCTGTCGCTGATTCCGTGGCCCAGGGCGCCGAACTTGCCGTTCAGATCCAGATAGGTCATGGTTCCGATACCCTGTGTGTCGCTCCGTACCCAGACTCCCAGCTTTTGGGTACCGTCTGCAGCGGTTACAGGGGAAACGGTTACATTTATGACCTCGTCATCCCGTCTGACGGTCAGGATGGCATCCCGGCCTTCCAGGTGACTTACTTCTTCCGCCAGTTCTTCTTTTGTTTCCAGTGTTTTCCCGTTGATGGATTCGATATAGTCGCCGGATTTTAAGATACCGGTAGCCGGCTCTGCGGCAGTGCCGTCCCGGTCTGTGATCTCTCCTGTACCTATGACCATGACGCCCTTTGATTTCAGGTAGATGCCTACAGGGGCGCCGCAGGGGATGGCGTACTGGGTGTTAACCACATCCACCTGAATCTCTTTAAAATGGATCAGGCCGAAGAGGTCCAGGGACAGTAAGTAGCTTCCCTCGGATTTGCCGTAAAGGCTGAATACCTGATTCCGGGTAATGGTGATCTGATCCTGGGGGATATCGGAGCCGTTGCCCAGAACCACTTCCTCGCTTTCGCTTTGAAGCGTGGCGCTGAGAGGAAGAGGAAACTGTACGATCTCTTCCTGGTCCCGTACAATATTGATCCGGTCAGGGATCACGTGATCCACATAATAGAAAGACAGGCCTGTACAGCACAGAAGACCGGTCCAGAATGACCACAGCAGAAATCTGCCTTTTCTCTTTCTCAATATGACACACCTCCTGATTGATTATTCAAGAATAGAAACCGTCTCTTCTAGTATGCGCCGCGAAAGAAAAAACACTCTGTTATTTTTTAGTTGTCACAAATTTCTTATAATCCGGAAAAACCACTTTTTTTCGCCTTAATGATGTCGAAACTTGCGGTAGAATCCCATTGCAACTAATGAAAACCACGGTCTATAATCATGTTACCAATGAAAAGGAGGACAGGAAATGACAGCATTAAATGTTGCAATAGCGGAGGATAACCCGAAAACCATGGAATTATTGAATGATATGTTGGAAAATGAAGACGGAATTCAGGTGGTGGGAAAAGCGGAAACAGGCGACGAAGCATATAAGATGATTGTGGATTCCAAGCCGGATGTGGTGCTTCTTGACGTGATCATGCCGGGAATGGACGGAGTGGAGGTAATGGAGAAGGTGAAGACAGAAGGGAATCTGGAAAAGAATCCCTGCTTCATCATGGTATCGGCGGCAGGAAGCGAGAATGTGACAGAGGATTCTTTCAAAATGGGAGCCAATTATTTTATCATGAAGCCCTTTAAGAAAGAGGTGGTCATCGATAAGATACGGAGAGTGGGAATCTACGGGTCCAGACCGGGACGGCTGAATCTGACAGGGGCAAGGAAGATCAGGCCCTACGAGAGCCAGCTGGAATATATGGAACAGAATCTGGAAAATGATATTACCCAGATCCTTCATGAGATCGGAGTGCCTGCCCACATCAAAGGATATCAGTATCTGAGAGACGCCATCGCCATCTCGGTAGCGGATCAGGATATGCTCACTTCTGTCACCAAAGTCCTTTATCCGAACATCGCCAAGAGGCATCAGACGACTCCCAGCCGCGTGGAACGGGCTATCCGCCATGCCATAGAGGTGGCCTGGAACAGGGGAAAGATGGACACCATCAATGAGATTTTCGGATATACGGTCAGCAACGGCAAGGGAAAACCTACAAACTCTGAATTCATCGCACTTTTATCGGACAAGATCCGTCTGGATTACAAACGGCTGTGATCATTTGGAACCCATTACATAAAAATTCTGTATACAGGGACGAAATCTGCAATAATGTACTTCCTAAAATTTAAAAAATGTTGTATACTGTTTCTACTAGGGGTTACGAGCATTACTCAAAATGAGGAGGTCTTTTTCAGATGAAAAAAATATTATTTGTAGCTTCAGAAGCAGTACCATTCATCAAGACAGGAGGACTGGCAGACGTAGTAGGGTCCCTGCCCAAGTGCTTTGATAAGACATACTATGATGTCAGGGTTATGATTCCCAAGTATCTGTGCATCAAGCAGGAGTGGCGTGACAAGATGAATTACGTGTCCCATTTCTACATGGATTATATGGGACAGAGCCGTTATGTGGGGATCCTGCAGTACGAGTATGAGGGGATTCAGTTCTATTTCATTGACAATGAAGGATACTTCAGCGGACCCAAGCCCTACGGGGACTGGCTGTATGACCTGGAGAAGTTCTCGTTTTTCTGCAACGCAGCCCTCTCCGCTCTGCCGGTGATCGGATTCCAGCCTGATGTGGTTCACTGCCACGACTGGCAGACAGGCCTTATTCCCGTATACTTAAAAGACCGTTTCCATGACGGAGAATTTTTCCGCAATATGAAGTCCGTATTTACTATCCACAACTTAAAGTTCCAGGGAGTGTGGGATGTGAAGACGATCCAGAGATTTTCCGGACTTTCCGATTACTATTTTGCTCCGGATAAACTGGAGGCATACAAGGACGGCAATCTGTTAAAGGGCGGTGTCGTCTATGCAGATGCCATCACTACCGTAAGCAACACATACGCGGAGGAGATCAAGATGCCCTTCTACGGCGAGGGCCTGGACGGCCTCATGAGAGCCCGCACGGACAGCCTGAGAGGAATTGTCAACGGCATCGATTATGACGATTTCAACCCGGAGACAGACTCCATGATCGTACAGCCCTATAATGCTCAGAACTTCCGCAAAGAGAAGGTGAAGAACAAGCTGGCCCTTCAGAGGGAGCTGGGACTGGAAGAAGACGGCGGCAAGATGATGATCGGCGTGGTGTCCAGACTGACAGACCAGAAAGGCTTTGACCTGATCCAGTATGTCATGGAGGATCTGTGCAGCGATAACATCCAGCTGGTAGTCCTGGGAACCGGCGAAGAGCGCTATGAGAACATGTTCCGTCATTATGACTGGAAGTATCACAACAAGGTTTCCGCTCAGATCTACTACTCTGAGCCTATGTCCCACAAGATCTATGCGGCGGCGGATGCTTTCCTGATGCCGTCCCTGTTTGAGCCCTGCGGCCTGAGCCAGCTTATGGCCCTGCGCTACGGCACGCTTCCGATCGTCAGGGAGACAGGAGGTCTGAAGGATACGGTAGAGCCATATAATGAATTTGAAGGTACGGGAACAGGATTCTCCTTTACCAATTATAACGCCCACGAGATGCTCAATTCTATCCGGTATGCCGAGAGGATCTACTACGACAAAAAACGTGAGTGGAATAAACTGATCGACAGAGCCATGGCAAAGGATTATTCCTGGAATGCTTCGGCCCTCAAGTATCAGGAGCTTTATGACTGGCTCATCGGATATTGATCAGAGCCCGGAGGGAGAGTGCGGGAGACATGAGCAGGGGAAAGAAGGAAACCGAAGAATTAATACAAAAAAGTGCCCGTTGGGCCCAGGATCCGGAATATCTCAGATGTGTTCAGGATATTTTAGATAACAGAGTATTCCAGTCCATGGATCAGTTTATACAGCACGGGCACACCACTTGTAAAGACCACTGCATCCAGGTCTCTTACATCGCTTATGAGATATGCAGAAAGAAAGGTTGGGATAGCCGGTCCGCAGCGCGAGCCGGCTTACTCCATGACCTGTTTTTGTATGACTGGCATACTCACGCGAGAGAGACCGGTGAATATTTCCACGGCTTTACACACCCCAGGGTGGCCATGGAGAATGCTGTCCGGTATTTTCAGATACCGGAGAAAGAGCAGAATATGATCCTCAGGCATATGTGGCCGCTGACGCCGGTGCCGCCTAAGTACAGAGAAGGATACACGATCCTGTATGCCGACAAGCTCTGCGGGCTGACAGAATTTTTCAGCCATGTGAAGGCCGGGCTTTTAGTGGCGCTGTGGCCCAAACAGCTGGGGTGAGAAGGAGAGTACGATAGATATGTGGCAGGAGATGCTAAAGAATCAGCTGTTGATCAGTTCGGCGACCGGGTGGGTAGTGGCCCAGCTGCTGAAGACTATTATCGACTGTACCCTGAATCACGGGTTTTCGCCGGAGCGGCTTGTAGGGTCGGGAGGGATGCCCAGTTCCCATTCGGCTACGGTCTGTGCCCTGGTGGTGTCCAGCGGGATCTGCTGCGGCGTGTCGTCTTCGGAGTTTGCGGTCAGTTTTGTTCTGGCAGCAGTCGTCATGTACGATGCCATCGGAGTGCGCCAGGAGACCGGCAAGCAGGCAAAACTTCTGAATCTGATTCTGCAGCAGGATCTTTTTAAACTGAAAGATCAGGAATTTGAGGAGAAACTGAAGGAGTTTGTAGGCCATACTCCTCTGCAGGTATTTGCGGGCGCCATACTGGGAATCGTGATCGCTCTGTTGGTAAATATGGCCTATTAGATTTAAAAATCAGTTAAAAAAACGTTAAGGTTTGATACTTGTTTTCTTTCAGAAGATAGAGTATACTTCTAAATACATTATATTTAATGGTACTGGAGGAAACGATGAATATCTATTATATGATAAACTGGTTTTTTCTCTGCAGTCTCCTGGGCTATCTGCTGGAGTGCGTTGTTCTCTCCTGTGAGAACAGGACTCCGGTGCTTAACAGAGGCTTCGGCCACGGACCTTTCTGTATCATCTACGGGTTCGGGGCTCTGGGAGCCAATCTCCTGCTGAGTCCTCTGTCGAATGATATGATAAAGCTGTACTTTGCAGCCATGACCATGGCCACCTTTATGGAACTGGTGACAGCCAGGGCCATGATCCGGTTGTTCGGCAGCTTCTGGTGGGATTACAGTAAAAAGAAATTTAACTACAAAGGCATTATCTGTCTGGAGAGCAGCCTCGGATGGGGGCTCCTGGGGATTTTGTATTTCCGTTTTCTCAACGGATTTCTCCTCCACCTGGCAGGATTTGTGCCCCAGCGGTTTGAGAAGAGAATGGCGGTATCCCTGGTGTTGTTTTATCTGGCGGATTTTCTGTACTGTCTTCGGATTCAGATCCGCAACAAGGGAGAAGAGCAAGAGCCGGTAATCGGAAGATTAAGCGTTCGTTCCTAAGTGCAAACTTAAGGACGGGCGCTTTTTCTGCGAAGTCATTCTTGAAGATTTTCGGAGGATATCGTAAAATAATAGAGAAATTACCGAAAAGAAAGGCAGAATCACATGAATCCTGGAATGAATATGAAATTGATCCTGGCCTCCGGTTCTCCCAGACGGCGGGAACTGCTCAGACAGATCGGCCTGGAACCGGAGATCAGGCCCAGCCTGCTGGAAGAACGGACCAGTTCCACGGCGCCGGAGGAGGTCGTCATGGAGCTGTCGGCTCAGAAG
This sequence comes from uncultured Hungatella sp., assembly GCA_910586845.1. Classification (GTDB taxonomy): domain Bacteria; phylum Bacillota; class Clostridia; order Lachnospirales; family Lachnospiraceae; genus UBA3402. The sequence continues at coordinate 32,049 of CAJUJV010000025.1, read as the reverse complement.
GCAGAAGATGTGGCAGCTCAGTCTCCGGCCGGTTCTCTGGTCCTGGGGGCAGATACGGTGGTGGCTGTGGAAGGAAAGATCCTGGGAAAGCCCGGGAGCCATGAAGAGGCAGCAGAGATGATCCGTCTGATTCAGGGAAGGAGCCACCAGGTATACACAGGGGTGACTCTGATCTGCAGGGAGGGGGAAGCCAGCCGGGGCGTCACCTTTGCAGAGAAGACGGAGGTGTTCGTATACCCTATGACGGAAGATGAGATCAGGGCTTATGCCATGACCGAGGAACCTATGGATAAGGCGGGGGCTTATGGGATCCAGGGGCTTTTTGCGGCCTATATTCAGGGGATCCACGGAGATTATACCAATGTAGTAGGGCTCCCGGTAGGAAGAGTATGTCAGGAATGGAAACGGCTGACGGAAGAGATGGAGGAAGAGCAGGATGATTAAGCTGATTGCCAGCGATATTGACGGAACACTGGTATCCGACGGGGAACACCGTCTGGATCCGGAATACTATGATGTGATCTTAAAGCTGCGCGGGAAGGGGATCCAGTTTGCGGCTGCCAGCGGGCGGCAGTGGGCCAGTATTGAGGCGGTATTTGAACCTGTTAAGGAAAAGGTATTTTATCTTTCTGACAATGGAGCCTATGTGGGCTGTCACGGAAGAAATCTGTTTTTAAATCCCATAGAAAGAGAGACCGCGCTGGAGCTGATCAGGGCCATCCGCAGGATTCCGGGTCTTGAAGTTCTGGTGGGAGGGCCGGATGTGGTGTATGCAGATACGAAAAATCAGGAATTTCTGGATCTTCTGGTCAGAGGATACCGGTTTCAGGTGAAGCAGGTGGAGGAGGTGACCGGAATTGAGGATCACATTATCAAGGTATCTGCCTACAGAACCCATAACATCCAGGAGGCCGTAGAAGGATTGATCGGACAGTTTGGAGATCGTATGAAAATGACGATTTCCGGCGACTGGTGGATGGATGCCATGGCGCCGGGAGTGTGCAAGGGACAGGCTGTCCGTGTTCTCCAGGATAATCTGGACATCAAACCGGAGGAGACCATGGTGTTCGGCGATCAGATGAATGACCTGGAGATGTTCGATCAGGCCTACTACAGCTTTGCCGTGGCCAATGCCAGGGAGGAAGTGAAAAAAGCTGCCAGGTTTCAGGCGGACAGCAATGTCAACAGAGGCGTGCTGAAGGTTTTGAAACAGTTGTTGTAGGATAGAAAGGGGCCTTCTGAATGAAGAGAAAAAACAGATGGCGAAAGCTGCTGGCAGCAGTGACGGGAGCGTTTCTGATGTTTACAGGCGGCTGTTCACAGGAGCTTCCCGGCGAAGAAGAGCCTCCTGCCCCCCAGACGTACACCTGGTCCCAGATCATGGTCATTGCAGTCACGGAGCGGAACCGGTACGAGCAGGTCTATACGGACAGAATATGGGATGCGGTCATGGAGGGCGGAGAGACGTTTGAAGAATATCTTCTGGACCAGGTGCGGATTTTTATGGAGAATATGAAAACCATGACTCTGCTGGCCGAAGACCAGGGAATCGTTCTGAGCACAGGGGAACAGGACCGGGTCAGGCGCCTGGCCAGAAACTATTATTCCGAACTGTCCAGAACAGAAATCGAGTATATGGGGATTTCTGAGGAAGACGTGGCGGTCCTGTATCAGGACTATTATACTGCCAATAAGGTGGTGGAGAAACTGACAGAGGGACTGGATCTGGAAGTCAGCGACAGCGAGGCCAAGGTCATAACCATCCGGGAGATGAGACTGAAGGACAGAGCCAGCGCAGACCTGGCATACGGAAAACTCCAGGAAGAGGGAAGCGATTTTTCCGCCGTGGCCAGAGAGGTGACAGGAGCCAGCCCTCAGGAGCGGAGGATCGGCAGGGGCGAAGTGCCGGAGGCTCTGGAGGAAGCCGCATTCGGCCTGGCATCAGGGCAGGTGAGTCAGGTGGTAGAGCTGGAGGACGGTTTCTGCCTGATCCAGTGTGTCAACGACTATGAGATGGATGCCACCAGAGAGCGAAAAGCCCAGATTTACAAAGAACGTAAAAACTGGGCCTTTCAGCAGATATACAGTCAGTTTCAGTCAGAACATAAGGTGCCCATCCCCGAAGAAATCTGGGCGGAAGTCACGTTTCAGGGGGGAGAGGACGTGGAGACGGCAGATTTCTTTTCTCTGTATGAGAAAGAATTCGGAACTCAGGGTTACTGATGCTCCCTTTGCTTTTCTGACAGCGCCGCTGTACCTGTGAAGCAGTGCTGTCGGAAAAGCTTTTTATTTTTCCGTCATCATCATCATAATCTCATTGCTGCGGCTGACGAATTTGGTCATGCGCTCCGGAGACAGACTTCCGTGGGTCAGGGCCGCCATGTCATAAAGTTGTTCGCAGATTTTGCCGGTCAGCTCGCCGTCGCTGTTGTTGAGAACGTACTGAACCAGCTTGTGGTTGGCATTGAGGATAAGAGTCTCCCCGGCGCCGCCGAACATGGAGGGATCCATACCGTACATGTTGTACATCTTCATCATATCCTGCATCCTCCGGGTTTCCTCGGACACGGTGATCATGGAAGCCACCTGATCGTTCTTTAACTTTTCGACCTTAATTTCCAGTTTGTCATTACCCAGAGCCTTTTTAAAGGTTTCCGTCAGCTTTTCCGAGTCCGCCTTAAAGCCTTCTGCATCTTCTTCTTTTACCGCTTCCTTAAAGGTCTCGGTCACATCGGCGTCGATGCGCATAAACTTCAGGCCTTCCTTTTTCTGTTCCAGCTGGCTGATAAACGGGCTGTCAATGTTGTGTCCCATGATCACCGCGTTCAGGCCCTCTTCCCGGAACATGTTGATGTACTGGCTCTGTTCTTTCTCGTCGGTAACATAGTAGATGATGTTCTCGTGTTTGTCCTTTGCTTCATCCAGGCAGTCCTGAAGAGTGAGATACTTCTTGTCGAGATCTTTAAACAGGACATACTCCTTCATCTTCTCTTCGAACTTGTCGTCCTTTAAGCAGCCGAACTTGATAAAGGGGCTGATGTCGTCCCAGTATTTCTCATAGGATTCTCTGTCGGTCTTGCACATGCCGGACAGCTTGTCCGCCACCTTCTTGGTGATGTAATCGGAGATCTTCTTCACGAATCCGTCGTTCTGAAGAGCGCTTCTGGATACGTTGAGAGGAAGATCGGGGCAGTCGATGACGCCCTTTAAGAGCATCAGGAACTCGGGGATGACTTCTTTAATGTTGTCTGCGATAAATACCTGGGTGTTGTACAGCTTGATGGTCCCTTCCAGGCTGTCGTACTCGGTGTTGATCTTGGGGAA
>CAJUJV010000025.1:0-28715 GCA_910586845.1 uncultured Hungatella sp. | reverse complement strand
CAGAATGCCTTTCAGGTTGAAGGGGTAATCCATGTTCAGGTGGATCCAGAACAGAGGCTCCTTGTAATCCATAAAGACCTTTCTGTAAAATGCCTTGTATTCCTCTTCCGTGCACTCGTTGGGGTGCTTGTTCCAGAGCGGATTGACGTCATTGACAGCAACAGGGCGTTTTAAGATCTTATACTTTTCTTTGGCAGGAGATACTTCCACGACTTCCTTCCCGCCGTCCTCATTCTCCTTCTCCTCGGTCTTGGCCTCTTCCACAATGGTCTCCACCACAGTGTCTTTGTCCGTCAGTTCATCCTTCTCGATGGTCTCATACTGAGGCTCTGCTTCCGCGTTATTCAGATAGATGGGCACAGGCATGAAGCCGCAGTACTTCTCCAGTACTTCTCTGGCCCGGTATTCATTGGAGAATTCCACGCTGTCCTCGTTGAGATACAGTGTGATGGTTGTACCGATGGCCTCCCGGTCTCCCTCGCCCATCTCAAACTCCGTGCCTCCCTCAGACTCCCAGTGTACCGGCTTTGCGTCTTCCTTATAGGATAAGGTATCGATGGTCACCTTGTCCGCTACCATGAATGCAGAGTAGAAGCCCAGACCGAAATGACCGATGATCTGATCCTCATTGGCCTTGTCTTTATATTTGTTCAGGAAATCCTGGGCGCCGGAAAATGCGATCTGGTTGATATACTCATCCACTTCTTCCTCGGTCATGCCCAGACCGTTATCCGTAACCGTAATGGTCTTGTCCGTCGGGTTCACGGTCACATGGATCTGATACTCAAGATCCTCGGGCTTTTCAAACTCGCCCATAAGCTCCAGCTTCTTTAGCTTGGTGATGGCATCGCAGCCGTTGGACACCAGCTCCCGGTAAAAGATGTCGTGGTCAGAATAGAGCCACTTTTTGATCACGGGAAAAATATTCTCGCTGCTTATAGATAAACTGCCTGTCTTTGTAGCCATATGAAACACTCCTTTGTTCTGTGATTTTCTTTTTTACTGCTTACACAGTATTCTAGTACTGTTAGAACAAATTGTCAACAAAAATTTAGCACTCAACTAAAAAGAGTGCTAGCAGAATCCGAAATATATACTGGCGCAGGTTTTTTCTGATTCTGTCCGTTTACTTTCGCTGCAGAAACGTGGTATACTGAGGGCATGCTGCACAGCGGCGGCTGAGGGAAGGAGAAGGCATATGATATTCATTCTGGAGATCATCGGAACTATTGCATTTGCGTTTTCCGGCTGTATGGTGGCCAATTCAAAGAAAATGGATATTTTCGGCGTATGGGTCCTGGGGACCGTGACGGCAGTGGGAGGAGGAACCCTGCGGGATGTGCTTCTGGGCCGTTTTCCGCCGGGGATGTTCCGGAACGGCATCTATGTGGCGGTGGCAACGGCCACGGTGGTGTTCTGGCTGTGGATGGCGGCCAGGAAGGGAGCTCTGCCAAGACGGCATTTCCGCCAGCTGACCTGTGTGATGGATGTCTCCGACTCTGTGGGCCTGGGAGTCTTCGCGGTGGTCGGATCTCAGACAGCCATCGACTGCGGCTACGGCGGCAGCTGGTTTCTGGTGATCTTCGTGGGAGTGCTTACCGGGGTGGGCGGCGGTCTCATGAGGGATGTTATGGCCAATATGATGCCGGTCATTTTCAGAAAAAGGATCTATGCCAGCGCGGCTCTGGCCGGAAGCGTCGTCTATGTGATTCTGCTGACGCGGGTTCCGGAGTGGACGGCTGCTTTTTTGGGCATCCTCACCGTGTTTGTGATCCGGACCATGGCCAGCCGGCGGCGCTGGGATCTGCCGGTGTATGTGCTGGAACCGGAAGAGCAGGAGAACGGTTAATGGAAAGTATAACATCGTTTTTTCAATATGTATGTCTTCATGTAAAAAAAAGTAAATTGGGGCTGTACAAATTCTTTTTTTTGTGATAGACTATGTGAGTAGCCTGATCCGGCGGTTATGCAGGACGGCGAAACTGGGGCATTGGCGCAGCTGGGAGCGCGTTTGAATGGCATTCAAAAGGCCGTGGGTTCGAATCCCATATGCTCCATTATATGTAAGGATCCGCACAGCGGGGAAGTTCCTTATCATATGATACATTATTGTAAAGAGAATAAGTTTTCAGAATCAGCAGTCAGTATATTAGAAGGATGTAAACACATGTGTCCTTCCGAGATATTGGCTTTTTTCTTGTCCAAAATCAGGAAGAAAGAATCTGCTGCTGTTCAGCTGTCTGCGAAGAGGGAGGTCAACCTTATGGAAAAGAACAATACCAACGCCGTATTCGCAGGCTCTGCGGGCTGCGGAAAGCCCCATATCTGGCGGTGCTTAAAGCAGATCTTTCCGGACATGATTCCGGAGGCAAAAGAGGGACGGAGGAGAAAATAATTAAGAAAGAGCATGTTTCTCCGAAAAAAGCATATGGACATTTGGGAGATTATGGGGCATGATAGAGAAAAATCAAAAGCAGTGATTATTTAGAGGGACAGGAGGAGCGTTGCCGTGGCAAAGATGAGTATTACCCTGCGGGATGAAGAGGGAAGAGAGAAATGTATGGTTCAGGGAGAAGACCAGATCCTTATGGTATTTGAGGGTGAGTATAAACCGGGAGACAGGATCTGTTTCGGAACCGACGAGACAGAAAGCTATTATGTGATCCGGGTAGATGGAGCCATGGATGAGGCCTATGTGTATCTGACCAAGGAGACGCTGGAGTATGTGATCCCCTTCGGTGAGAAAAAGATCTCCTGCAATCCGGTTTCCTTCACGGGAGACCGCCACTATATCACCATGCGGAAGGCCGAAGACTACGAGAATTCCTGTTACCGGAACCTGGCTAAGAATGTGATGGATCAGCACGGGGATCCCGGCTGTTATCCCCATGTCCATGCCAATGTGGAGACCCGGGGAGAGTCGGTGTTCGCCGCCAGAAACGCCATCGACGGCGTGGTGGCCAATGAGTCCCATGGACAGTGGCCCTATGAATCCTGGGGGATCAACCGGCAGGATGATGCGGAGCTGACTCTGGAATTCGGGCGGCCTGTGGATATGGACAGGATCGTTCTCTACACCAGAGCGGATTTCCCCCATGACAACTGGTGGGTTCAGGCGACTCTTACCTTTTCTGACGGAAGCAGGGAAGTGGTACATATGGAAAAGAGCGTCAGACCCCATGTGTTTGCCATAGAGAAAAAACAGATCACCTGGTTAAAGCTCAGTGATCTGATCAAGGCCGACGATCCGTCTCCTTTCCCGGCTCTGACCCAGATCCAGGTGTACGGAACCAATTCATAGAGACAAGAATTAAAAACAGGTATGAGAAGGCCCCGAAAGGGCTTTTTCATACCTGTTTTTTCTGATGCGCCGGGGAAGATTCAGACAGCCGGTGCTGCCGGCCGGACGCTTTCCCGGATGATCAGCTTGTTTTCCAGATAGACATTGGCGGGCCGGATGTTCTGTTCCATATAGCCCAGAAGCATCCGGGTGCCCTCGGAGGCGATGCGGATGGTATTCCGCTCTATGGTAGTCAGATGAGCATCGGAATGTCCGGCAAAATCCCAATTGTCAAAACCGGTCACAGACAGGTCGTCGGGAACCTTAAGGCCTAAATCGGCGGCGGCATCGATTGCCCCCAGAGCCATCTCGTCGTTAAAACAGAGAAGCGCCGTAAGATCCGGATGAACGGTGAGAAGTCTGGCGGCGGCCGTTTTTCCGGCGCGGTACCGGAAGTTGCCGATCTCCACGGGCAGGGACATGGGATCTATGCCCCACCGTTTTGCGGAGGTCCACCAGCCGGCATGACGGCAGAGAACAGTCTCCAGATTCTGAGGCCCTTCGATGATACCGATGCGCCGGTGCCCCTGGGAGAGCAGGTAATCCATGGCTTTTGCCATCCCTCCCTGTTCGTCCGTAACCACAAACGGAATGTCCAGAGGCAGCTGTCGGCTGATGGCTACCATGGGGATTTTTTTAGTCCAGGCCTCTTCCAGAAATTCGATGTCACTGTCCCACTGGGACATGACCAGGAGACCGTCGCACAGGCCGGGGCTGAGAGTGCCGGGCTGATGCAGGTCGATGCCTTTTACAAAAATATTGTACCGTCCACCCACCACATCATAGACGCCGATCAGGACCTGATGGACCACATAGGGGGAGGTGCTGCGGTTGATGGAAGAGAAGCAGAGCCCGATGGTACGGCTCCTGGTCTTGCGCAGGGAGACTGCCGCCTGGTTGGGGACATATCCGAGAGCATCGGCGATATCCAGGATCCTTCTTTTTTTCTCCGGAGCCACGGGGCCGCTGCCTGTCAGAGCCCTGGAGACCATGGCGTTGGAGACGCCCGCTTTTGCGGCGATGTCTTTGATTGTGACAGCCATCTGTGAGTCCTCCTGATCGTATGAATGATTGGGAAAATTTCCATGGATATTATACTATAGAGATGACGGCGGTTGCAATCCCATCCCGAACTTTAGCCTCCGCCGGGTCCCTTTTACTTTATTTCTTGAAAGAATTCGGATGTCAAAAGCCATATCGCCGCCGGTTTTTTGATACTCGAATTTGAAAGTGAAAAATAGTGAAAACATTTTCAGTATATTTTCATAAATGTGTTTAAAATAGATAATAAATTAAAATTTATTCCTATAAAATCGAAGTTATTATCATGAAAGTATCTAATTAGGAAGATGAAATGTATTTTTTACCGAGATAAAATGTGTATATAGCCAAATAGATAACATGTTTTTTGTGCATAATTTATCTATCTTTTTTCGCCTTATGTGGTAAGATGAGATCATGTAAGTGCTTACGATGTACGTAACTGATGAACCGTGATCAGGCTTGGAGAGGCCAGGAGGAAAAGATGAGAAAAGAATGGAAGAAATTAGCAGCACTGATGTTGACGGCAGCCATGGGAGCAGGACTGGCGGGCTGCGGCAGTTCAGGAGGAGGGGCGGCTCAGACCACGGCGGCCCAGACTACAGCAGCCGCTCAGACTACGGCAGCGGGCGGAAGCGGGGAGACGAAGGCAGCAGAGACTCAGACGGAAGCACAGACACAGGAACCGGTGACGATCCGGTTTTCCTGGTGGGGAGGCGACTCCAGACATGAGGCTACGGAGAAACTGGTGGCGGCCTTTATGGAGAAGTATCCGTATATTACGGTGGACACAGAGTACGGCGCATGGACCGGCTGGGAGGAGAAGCAGTCTCTCAACATCTTAAGCGGCGAGTGCGCGGATGTGATGCAGATCGGAACCAACTGGGTGACGGACTACAGCCGGGGCGGTACTTCCTACTATGATCTGTACCAGCTGTCAGATATCATTGACCTGTCTCAGTTTCCGGAGGAGAAGCTGAAGCTGAATGAGGTTGACGGAAAGCTGATGGCGATCCCCAATTCTCTTACAGGCCGTCTGTTCTACTGGAACAAGACCACATTTGACGAAGTAGGCTGTCCCATCCCTACAGATGAGGCCTCTCTTCTGGCGGCAGGAGCCGCGTTTAAGGCCTATAATGAAGAGTATTACCCTCTGGCTCTGGGAGAGTATGACCGTATCATCTTCATGGTCTATTATCTGGAATCCAGGTACGGCAAAGACTGGGTGACGGACGGAAAGATGAATTACACGGAAGAAGAGATTGCGGAAGGATTCGCATTTATCAACAAACTGGAAGACGAACACGTGCTTCCTTCCATCGCCACTATCAGCGGAGATATGGCGGATTCTCTGGACAAGAACTCCAAGTGGATCGACGGCAAGTACGCAGGCGTCATGGAATGGGATTCAGCCGTGGTGAAGGTCAGGACTGCCATGGAGGAGAGCGTCAACAAACCGGGACAGGAGTTTGTCATCGGTGAGTTTATCAATTTCGGACAGTATCAGGGCGGATTTACGAAGATCTCCATGAATATGTGCATCAAAGCCGGCACAGAGCATCCGAAGGAGGCAGCCATGCTGGTGAACTATCTGATGAACGATCCGGAGGGAGTGGAGATCAATTCCACAGAGAGAGGGATCCCCTGTTCTGCAGTGGCAGTAGCTTATCTGAACGACAAGAATATCGGCGACGAGATGACCAAGGAGGCCAACGCCAGGGTTCTGGCCTACAGCCAGTTTACTCAGGATCCCAAGTTTGACGACAATGATCTGAAAGCCAACCCGGATGGACTTTACTACAAACTGTTCGGACGTTTAAGCTCCAGGGGCATTACGCCGGAACAGGCGGCCGCAGAGCTGGTGAAGGGCGTGACCCAGGTTCTGGAGGATCAGTAAACAGACAGAAAACAGCAGAAAGGGATGACGGAGACATGAAATTATTGACCTGGAATATTTCGCTGCCGGAAGAATGCGGTGGATCAGATGAGCAGGGGCCGGCGGAGGTCACGGCCTATGTCCTGGACTGGAGTGCTGACGGTCCGCCAAAGGCCCGTCCGGCGGTGATCATCTGTCCCGGAGGCGGCTACGGCCATCTGTCATCCCGGGAAGGGGAGCCTGTGGCCATGGAGTACCTGTCCATGGGATACCATGTCTTTATCCTGCGCTATTCCGTGGCGCCGGCCCGCTTTCCCACGGCTCTGCGGCAGCTGGCTCTCCTGACTGCCCAGATCCGGGAGCACAGCCGGGAGTGGTCTGTGAATCCGAAGAAGATCGTGGTCTCAGGGTTCTCGGCCGGAGGCCATCTGGCCTGCAGTCTGGGGGTATTCTGGAACAGAAGCTTTGTCTATGGTCCTCTTGGAAGGGCTCCGGAGGCGGTAAAGCCTGACGGGATGATCCTGTCCTACCCGGTGATCACTTCCGGCCCTCTCTGCCATCAGGGCTCTTTTGAGAATCTGCTGGGAGAGGAGGCCTCAGACCAGGAGAAGAGAAAACAGGTATCTCTGGAGGAGCAGGCAGGCCCTCACACGCCTCCCGCATTTCTGTGGCATACGGTGGCAGACGATGCGGTTCCTGTGGAGAATTCCATTCTCTTTGCCCGGGCCCTGATGAGGCACGGAGTCAGTGTAGAGTGCCATCTGTTCCCTGTGGGCTGCCACGGTCTGTCCCTGGCCAATGGGGACACGGCTGCAGGGAAGGAATATATGGTGGAGCCCAGGTGTCAGAGCTGGATTTGGCTGGCGGGGGAGTGGCTTAAGAATCTGTAACGGATTCTTAAGCCACTCCCCCGCAGTGCTTCCGGCAACGAGGAAGTGGTGATGAACCTGTCCGAGAAGGCCCAAAAGACGGGGGTGAGGACAGAGCATGGAGTGCTGGACTTTGCTTTGGAGGGGTATGGGACGGTATTCGAAAAAATATTGTCTTAATACGGCGAAATCATCTGTTTTTTTTCGCCCCGTGTGGTAAGATAAAGGGGACTGCTTATAACCGGATTCCACAGAGGAAGCAGCAGAAAGGTATGGATGAGATATGAAGTATCTGACATGGGAGATCAAGGCGCCCGAAAGGCCCGGAACTCAAAATGCGGAGAAGGAGACTGCGTCGGTCACGGCGTATCTGCTGGACTGGAGTGTGGAGGAGAGGAAGAAGGTGCGGCCAGCGGTGGTAGTCTGTCCGGGAGGCGGATACCGGTTTGTGTCACCCAGAGAGGGGGAGCCCGTAGCCATGCAGTACCTGTCCATGGGCTATCATGTGTTCGTGCTCCGCTACAGTGTGGCGCCGGCCCGTTTTCCCACGGCCCTGTGGCAGCTGGCCCTTTTGATGTCCCAGATCCGTGAGCACAGCGAAGAGTGGGCCGTGGACCCGGAGAAGATCGTGGTGTCCGGTTTTTCGGCCGGAGGCCATCTGGCCTGTAGCCTGGGCGTATTTTGGAATCGGGAGTTTGTCTATGGGCCTCTGGGATGTGATGCCAAAGCCATACGGCCTGACGGGATGATCCTGTGTTACCCGGTGATTACTTCCGGGCCTTACTGCCATGCCAGCTCCTTCGAGAAACTTTTGGGAGATGAGGCAGGCGACGAGGAGAAGAGAAGCTTGGTGTCTCTGGAGAATCAGGTTGGGCCTCATACCCCCAGGACTTTTCTGTGGCACACGGCGCCGGATAATACGGTTCCCGTGGAGAATTCCCTCTTCTTAGCCCAGGCCCTGTCAAAACATAAAGTAGGGCTGGAGCTCCACATCTACCCGTCTGGAGGCCACGGACTGTCTCTGGCTACGGAGGACACCAGCGCAGGAGAAGAGCGGCGCATAGATCCCAGGTGCCAGAGCTGGATCGAGCTGGCGGGAGAGTGGCTTGAGGATCTTTGAGCACTTTCTGGTTGTTGCAGAAATATTCAGCCGCATGGAATTGATCGAGGAGCGGCGCACCGGAAATTTTCTCATTGAAAGATTGTCTGAAATCATGTACAATATGCTTGTATATTGTCTGTGAAGAAAAAGACAAAGGGAGTAAAGGAGAACGATCATGAGTAAGAAACCAGTAGTGTTAATGATTCTCGACGGTTACGGCCTCAATGACAAGTGCGAGGCCAATGCGGTCTGTGAGGGCAGAACTCCCGTCATGGACCAGCTGATGAGCCAGTGTCCTTATGTGAAGGGACAGGCCAGCGGTCTGGCGGTGGGACTTCCCGACGGTCAGATGGGCAATTCCGAGGTGGGGCATCTGAACATGGGAGCAGGCCGGATCGTGTACCAGGAACTGACCAGAATCACCAAATCCATCGAGGACGGAGACTTCTTTGAGGTCCCCGAATTTTTAGAGGCAGTGGAAAACTGCAAGAAGAACAACTCGGCCCTCCATATGTGGGGGCTGGTGTCCGACGGCGGAGTCCACAGCCACAACACCCACATCTACGGACTTTTGGAGATGGCTAAGAGACATGGCCTGGACAAAGTGTATGTTCACTGCTTCCTGGACGGCAGGGATACGCCTCCGGCCTCCGGCAAAGGTTTTGTGGAGGAGCTGGAAGCCAGGATGAAAGAGATCGGAGTGGGCAAGGTAGCCACCGTCCAGGGCCGCTACTACGCCATGGACCGGGATAACCGCTGGGACCGTGTGGAGAGAGCTTACAAAGCTCTGACAAAGGGAGAGGGAACTCCGGCGTCAAGCGGACCGGCAGGGATCCAGGCTTCCTACGACGCGGAAAAGTTTGACGAGTTCGTGGAGCCTGTTATCGTCATGGAGGATGGCAAACCCGTAGCCACTGTTCAGGACGGAGATTCCGTCATTTTCTACAATTTCCGCCCGGACCGGGCCAGAGAGATCACCAGGGCTTTCTGCGACGACGATTTCAAGGGCTTTGACAGAGGGGACAGGCTGAACCTGGTCTATGTCTGTTTTACGGATTACGACGACACCATCCCAAACAAGCTGGTGGCCTTCAAGAAGGAGAGCATCACCAACACCTTCGGCGAGTACCTGGCCAACCACGACATGACCCAGGCCAGGATCGCAGAGACGGAGAAGTACGCCCATGTGACCTTCTTCTTCAACGGCGGCGTGGAGGAGCCCAACAAGGGAGAGGACCGTTTCCTGATCCCCTCACCCAAAGAGGTAGCCACCTATGACTTAAAGCCGGAGATGAGTGCCCCCGGAGTCTGCGATAAGCTGGTGGAGTGTATCAGGTCCGGCAAATACGATGTGATCATCATCAACTTTGCCAACCCGGATATGGTTGGACACACGGGAGTGGAAGCTGCCGCAATCAAGGCCATCGAGACCGTGGATGCCTGTGTGGGCAGAGCCGTGGACGCAATCAAAGAAGTGGACGGCGTTCTGTTTATCTGTGCCGACCACGGCAATGCGGAACAGCTCATCGACTATGAGACCGGAGAGCCCTTTACGGCTCACACCACCAACCCGGTTCCCTTTATCCTGGTCAATGCAGACCCGGCTTACAGGCTGAGAGAAGGCGGCCGCCTGGCGGACATCGTACCTACCCTCATTGAGCTGATGGGCATGGAGCAGCCGAAAGAGATGACCGGCAAGTCTTTGCTGGTAAAATAAAACCTTAAGACAAAGAGAAGCAGAGGAATCGGATCCCCTGCTTCTTTTTTATATGAACTGGAGGTTTGATTTGGCTATACTCTATCTTATTAAGAAAACCGGAAAATGTTACAAGCCCGGCATTTTGAAAGACGCCGTGCCGGCTCAGGCTTCGTACAGGCGGCTGTAGATCTCCTCGCAGAGGGCATCCACGTAAGCAGGATCCGGCAGGTCCCTGCCTGTGATCAGGTAATCCTGGATCAGCTGGAACCGCTTCAGGCTTAATTCTTCTTCTGCCAGAGAATCCTGGTCAGGGATCCGGGAATCCAGGTCTTCGGCGCTCCACTGGTCTGTAAACCACCGGATCAGTTCTTCGGTCCGGTCCTGTTCTCCGGCGATCTCAGGCTGCAGTTTTCTGGCATCCCGGGAGGTCTTAAAAAATACCAACAGAGAAAAAATTCCCATGACAGTCAGGGCGCCCAGAAAGATGAGCCGGGACAATCCGGTCATGGGCAGAGGAATGAGGCCTGTCCAGAGAGCCGCCGAGGCAATGGTCAGCAGCCCTCCCACGACGAGGAAGGCGGAGGCGGAAGACCGGAGATCTTCATATTTCTGAGCCTTGGTCTCATAGACTCCTGTCCGCTGAGGAAGGGAGGGGCCGGGGTCCTGTGAAAGGCCGCCATCCGTATCCTGGGCTATCTGTGCTTCCAGCTGCTCCTTTAGCTGTGTCAGGTATTCCTGCTGTCTGAGAAGCTGCTCTTCCTGTTCTTTTATTTTCATGGCTCTGGCCGCTTCTTCTGATTCCACAAGCGGGCCGCCGCAGTCGGTGCAGACGGCGATGCCGTCTACAAATTCCATATCACATCTGGGGCAATAAGGCATAGGGGTAATCTCCTTTTGTAAGTTCCGGTTACTGTAATCATTATAATGCAGAAATCCGGATTCGTCTATAAAGGTGTGGAAAAAAAATCTTTTCTGTGATACACTGATAGACACCATAAGGAGAGGAATCAGAAGAGATGAAGACAGGAGTACTGTTAAAAAGGTTTATCCCCTATTACAGGAAGTATATATGGATCATGGTCATGGATCTGTTCTGCGCGGCTCTGACCACGGTGTGCGAGATGGTGCTGCCCCTGATCCTGCGGTATATCACCAATGTGGGCATGAGCGATCTGGCATCCCTTACGGTGCAGACTATCCTGACCATCGGAGCCATATATTTTGTGCTGAGGATCATTGACGGCATGGCCAGCTACTACATGGCCTACACGGGACATGTGATGGGAGCCTCCATAGAGACGGATATGAGAGAGGATGCTTTCGGACATCTTCAGAAACTGTCGGACAACTATTTTAACAACACCAAAGTGGGCCAGATCATGGCCAGGATCACCAGCGATCTTTTTGATGTGACCGAGTTTGCCCACCACTGTCCGGAGGAATTTTTCATCGCCTTTCTCAAGGCCCTGGTGTCTTTTGTCATCCTGGCCAGGATCAATGTGCTCCTGACCGTGATCATTTTCCTGCTGATCCCGGTTATGGCTGTCTCCTGTACCTATTTTAACCTGCAGGTGCGGAAGGCTTTCAAGCGTCAGAGGCATCATATCGGCGAGCTGAACGCCAGGATCGAGGACAGTCTCCTGGGCAATAAGGTGGTCCGCGCCTTTGCCAACGAGAAGATGGAGATCGACAAGTTCAATCACGATAATCAGGAGTTTTTGAAGATCAAGCGCCAGACCTACCGGTATATGGCCGCATTCCAGAACACCATCCGTATCTTTGACGGCCTGATGTATGTGGTGGTCATCGTGGCGGGAGGCATCTTCATGATCAGAGGCCTGATCGCCCCGGCAGACCTGGTGGCCTACACCCTGTATGTGACCACTCTTCTGGCTACCATCCGCCGGATCATCGAATTTGCGGAGCAGTTCCAGAGAGGCATGACAGGGGTGGAGCGTTTCATGGAACTGATGGATGCAGATGTGGACATCTTTGACGAGGAAGGCGCAATTCCCTTAAAAGACGTAAAGGGAGAGATCACCTTTAAGAACGTGTCCTTCGAATATCCCGACGACCATACCCCTGTGCTGTCGGACATCAATCTGACCATCAGACCGGGAGAGAAGGTGGCCCTGGTGGGACCCTCAGGAGGAGGCAAGACCACCATGTGCAATCTGATCCCCAGATTCTACGACCCGACTCAGGGAGAGATCCTGCTGGACGGACAGAATATCCGGAAGGTGACTCTGGAAAGCTTAAGAGGCAGCGTGGGAGTAGTGCAGCAGGATGTGTATCTTTTCTCCGGCAGCGTCTACGAGAATATTGCCTACGGCCGTCCGGGAGCAGGGCGGGAGGAAGTGATCGAGGCGGCGAAGCTGGCGGGAGCCCATGAATTTATAGAAGAGCTGAAAGACGGGTATGATACCTATGTGGGAGAGCGGGGCGTAAAGCTGTCAGGAGGTCAGAAGCAGAGGATCAGCATCGCCAGAGTATTTTTAAAGGCGCCCAAAGTGCTTCTTCTGGACGAGGCCACGGCGGCTCTGGACAATGAGAGCGAGCATCTGGTATCCGAGTCACTGGATAAGCTGGCCAGAGGCAGGACCACCCTGACCATCGCCCACCGGCTGACGACCATCCACGGCGCGGACAGGATCCTGGTGCTTTCCGGAAGCCATATTGTGGAGGAGGGGAATCACCGGACTCTCATGGACAGAAAAGGAATCTATTATCAGCTGTACACTTCCGCCAGCATCACCGGAGGAACGGACACAGACAGCCGCCCCGGAGACACGGGAAGCAAAGCGGCGCCGATTTTATAGAAGAAGAGGAGTAATGAGATGAAAACAGCCATTGTGACGGACAGCAACAGCGGGATCACACAGATGCAGGCAGGAGAACTGGGTATCTCGGTGCTTCCCATGCCGTTTATGATCGACGGAGAGGATCATTATGAAGATATTGATCTGACACAGAAGGAATTTTATGAAAAGCTGAAGGAGGGAAGCGAGATCTCCACTTCCCAGCCGTCGCCGGAGTCGGTGATGAAGCTGTGGGACGAACTTCTGAGGACCCACGACCAGATCGTCCATATCCCTATGTCCAGCGGTCTCAGCAGTTCCTATGAGACAGCAGTTCTGCTGGCAGAAGATTATGAGGGGAAAGTGGAGGTGGTGAACAACCAGAGAATCTCCGTGACTCAGAGACAGTCCGCTCTGGATGCCAAAGCGATGGCAGAACAGGGAAAGACGGCGGCAGAGATCAGAGAGTACCTGGAGGCCACCAGATTTGACTCCAGTATCTATATTATGCTGGACACGCTGAAATATCTGAAAAAGGGAGGCAGGATCACTCCGGCGGCAGCCGCCCTGGGGACGCTGCTCCGCCTGAAGCCGGTTCTCCAGATCCAGGGGGAGAAGCTGGATGCCTTTGCGAAAGCCAGGACTGTAAAGCAGGCCAAGAACATCATGATCACTGCCATAGCCCATGATATGGAGCAGCGGTTCGGAGATAAAACAGGCAGGACCATCCACCTGTTTATCGCCCATACGGAGAATGAGGAGGCGGCTCTTGAACTGAAGGAGGAACTGAGGGAGGCCTTCCCGGAGACCGGAGAGATTCTGGTGGATCCTCTGTCCTTAAGCGTCAGCTGCCATATCGGACCCGGGGCCCTGGCCATAGCCTGTGCAAAAGCCATGGAATAGGGAGGACATGCGATTGGTTAGGTGGCTGAAAAAAAGGCAGTGGAAGAAAGCCCTCAGCCTGCAGGTGCCTCTGTTTTTTCTGTTTTTGATCATAGGATCTCTTCCCATGCGGATTCTGGGTATGGTGACGGATCAGTCCTTCCGCCAGACTCAGATCGATTCCCAGGTTATGGAGGTTCAGAACCAGTGTCTGATCATCAGCAATAAGATGAGCAGAGTGGGATACATGAATATGGACAGCAGAGATGCCACGGTGGATGTGGAGCTGGACACCATCGCAGATATCTTTAACGGAAGGATCGTTGTTGTCAATAAAAATTTTAAAGTGATTAAGGATACATTCCATCTGGCCGAAGGGCGGACCCATGTGGCGGAGGAGGTGATCCGGTGCTTCCGGGGAGAGGCCGGCAACAGACTGGAGCGGGACAAACATTACTTTGCCCTGACCGTGCCGGTTTATAACAATACGGAGGAGAAGGAAATAGACGGAGTTCTGGTAGTTACCGCCTCCACGGAAAAACTTATGAGCATGGCGGAAAAGGTGTCGGAGAAGGCGGGATTTTTTCAGATGATGGCATGGTGGATCATCGTTCTGGCGGCGGCAGTCCTGTCTGTTTTTCTGGTACGGCCCTTCGGACGGCTCCAGAAGGTTCTGAACCGGGTGGCAGAGGGAAATCTTGATCAGGTCATTGAAGAAAATGCTTACAGGGAGACCAGCCAGATTTCCCAGGCTCTCCAGGAGACTATGACAAAACTGAAGACCGTGGACAAATCCAGAGATGAATTCGTATCCAATGTATCCCATGAGCTGAAGACGCCCATCACTTCTATCCGGGTTCTGGCTGACTCCCTCATGAGTATGGAGGAGGTGCCGGTGGAACTGTACCAGGAATTTATGGCAGATATCTCCGATGAGATCGACAGGGAGAGCAAGATCATCGACGATCTTCTGTCTCTGGTGAAGATGGACAAGGCGGTGGAAGAACTGAACATGGTCCGTCTGGACATCAACGGCCTGGTGCAGCAGATCTTAAAGCGTCTCAGGCCCATTGCCAGAAAGAGAAATGTGGAACTGACCTTTGAAAGCATCCGGGAGGTCACTGCCGATGTGGATGAGGTCAAGCTGTCTCTGGCTGTCAACAATCTGGTGGAAAATGCCATCAAATACAACGTGGAAGACGGCTGGGTCCGGGTGACCCTGGATGCGGACCACAGGTTCTTTTACATCAAGGTGGCAGATTCCGGCATCGGGATACCGGAAGAGTTTCAGAGCCATGTGTTTGAACGGTTTTATCGGGTAGACAAAGCCCGTTCCAGGGAGACAGGCGGCACAGGCCTGGGGCTTGCCATCACGAGAAAAGTGGTCCTCATGCACCACGGAGCTATCCGGGTTGCCAGCAGGGAAGGGGAGGGATCCGTCTTCACTGTGCGGATTCCTCTGAAATATATCTCTCTTCCGGCCGGAGAGCCTCCGGCTCAGGATTCTCTGCCGGGGCAGGATCCTTCCCGGGAGAGTTAGGAGGAGGCAGAAGATGAGACGAAAAACAGTGCTGTTGCTGCTTCTTCTGGCGGTGTTGTTAAGCGGCTGCGGCAGCGGCGGAGAAAAAAAAGGGCCGGAGGAGGAGAAAGAGGGAGTCTATAAGATCTACTATCTGAATCCTTCCGCGACAAAGCTTATGCCCCAGGAATACTTTACGGAGACAGAGGATCAGGAGGCTCTGATCCAGGAATTGATGAACCGGTTTCTCAATGTCCCCAATGATGTGGACAGCCAGGTAGCCCTGTCGGACAAGGTAGGCTATCTGGGGTACCGGCAGGAAGAGCAGGTGCTGTTCCTGTACTTTGATGCCGGATACGGGAGCAGGGTGAATATGAATCCCACCAGGGAGATCCTGTGCCGGGCGGCTCTGGCCAAGACCATGACCCAGATCAAGGGTATCGACTACATCAGCATCTATGTAGCTGATCAGCCGCTTCTGGACTCCTACGGCAACCCTGTGGGAATGGTGTCAGGCTCTGATTTTGTAGAGGGCATCAGCGATATCAATGCTTACGAGAAGAGCCAGATAAAGCTGTTCTTTACGGATGAGACAGGGGAAAGGCTGGTGACGGAGAACAGGGAGGTGGTCCACAGCATCAACACGTCTCTGGAGAGAGTCATCGTGGAGGAGCTGATCAAAGGGCCTGCCATGACGGGACATCACAGGACTCTTCCGGAAGATACAGGGCTTCTCAATGTATCTCTGAACGAGAATATCTGCTATATCAATTTTGATGCTGCGTTTTTAAACAATACACTGGAAGTCAAGGAGTATATTCCTGTTTACTCCATCGTGAATTCATTGTCGGAGATCTCCACCGTAAGTAAGGTGCAGATCACGGTCAACGGTTCTCAGGATGTGATGTTCCGGGATGTGATATCTCTGAACACCCAGTTTGAGAGAAACCTGGAGATAGGAGAAGAATAAAAAGAATATGAAAAGACCACTGGAATATGCAGCAGGGGGATTCGTACTTGGAGAGGTGCTGGCTCTGCTGTCCGTGGCATGGATCGCGGGGATCCTGGCTGTGGTGACGGCCGGGGTCTTGTACCTGCGGAAAAATGGCAGGAGCCGGCTCTGTTGGCTCCTGCCTGTTTTTTGTGTCTGGGGCCTTCTGTGGATAAAGCGGGATGAGAGGATATGGCAGGAGTACTGCCAGAGGGCTCAGGCCCTGGAAGGGCAGACCATAGAACTGACGGGAACCGTCTCAGGCCTCGGCGGGACCACGGACGGGGACAGACAGACTCTTGAGCTGACCTCCGTGACGCTGACAGCCGGGGAAGAGATGATGGGCTACGGAGATGTCCTCGCCTATACAGACAGGGGAGAGGCCCGTCCGGCCCCGGGGATGAGAGTGCGTGTAACAGGGAAACTGGAGATGTTTGACAGGCCGGGAAACAGGGGAGAGTTTGACCTGGGAGCATATTACCATGGGCTGGGACTGGAGGGCCGTTTCTATGGGGACAGTCTGGAGATCGTGGACAGCAGAAGCTTTTTATGGCTGGAGACCATCCGGCGGTTGAAAGCACATGCCGCCGGGATCCTGGGAAAGATCTGTACAGAGAAGGATCGGGGAATCTTCCGGGCCATGGTGCTGGGAGACAAGACGGAGCTTTCCGGCGAGATCAGAAGTCTGTATCAGAGAAACGGCATCGCCCATATCCTGGCTGTCAGCGGCCTCCACATCTCCATGATCGGCATGGGGACCTTCAGTCTTCTGCGACGGGCGGGCCTGGGTCCTGCTATGGCCGGAACCGGGGGAGCAGCAGTGACCGTGGGCTACGGGCTTCTGGCGGGAGGAGCCGGGCTGTCCGCCAGCGTGATAAGGGCGGTGATGATGGCAGTCCTGCAGATGGCTGCTCTGTGTGTGGGAAGGACTTACGACATGATGACCGCCGTGTGTATCAGTGCCGTGGCCCTTCTGCTCCAATCCCCGACCCTTTTGTTCCAGGCAGGATTTCAGCTGTCTTTTGGCGCGGTTCTGGCCCTGGGAGCGGCAGAACCTGTGGTGGAACAGTGGCTGAAAGCCGGTTCCGGCCCTCAGAAAGCAATGACTGCCGCAGTGGTGATCCAGCTGGCCACATGTCCTCTGGTGATGTACCACTATTTTGAGTATCCTGTATACGGCATCTGCCTGAACCTGGTGGTCATCCCCCTTATGTCCTGGGTACTGCTGTCAGGGATCCTGGGTACTGTCCTGGGAACCGTGGACATCAGGCTGGGGATGGTGGCCGTGGGAACAGGCCATTATATTCTGGAGTTTTATCAGTGGCTGTGCGAGAAGGCCCAGAAGCTGCCCGGGGCGGTCTTTGTCACAGGCAGGCCCGGACTCTGGCAGACGGGGCTCTATGGTGCGGCATGGATCTTGTTTCTGTCAGCGGCGGCGGCCTCTGCAAAAAGGGAAAGAGAAGAGGAAGGACAGGGGACGGGCAGAGGCTGGAGGAGAGGGCTGTTTCTGGCGGTTTTTGCCGCAGGGACCCTGGGCCTTCTCATGGTCAGGTTTCCCGAAAAAGGGATGGAAGTGACCTTTCTGGATGTGGGACAGGGCGATGGGATCTGCATCCGGACAGGAGAGACGGTGATCCTGGTAGACGGAGGCAGCCTGGACAGGAAAAACCTGGGAGACCAGGTGCTGGAACCGTTTTTGAAAAGCCGGGGCATCACCCGTGTGGACTATGCCGTCGTAAGCCATGGGGACCAGGATCATGTCTCGGGCCTTAAGGAGCTCCTGGAAGGTAATACGGGGATCCGCATCAGCCATGTGATCCTGCCCTGGCTGGGAAAGGAGGAAGGCGGGATCTATGAGACACTGGAGCTTGGGGCCCAAAACCACGGGGCAGAAGTCAGGTGGATGAAAAGAGGGGACCGGCTGAAGGCCGGCGCCCTGGAGATGGAGTGTCTGTACGCCGGGCAGGAGGGGACGGACGACAGGAACGATCATTCCCTGCTTCTTTCCGTGACATACGGCACGGCCGGTATCCTCCTCACGGGAGACATGAGCCGGGAAGGGGAACAACAGTGGCTTCTCTGGGGGGAACAGCCGGAGATCCAGGTGCTGAAGGTGGCCCACCACGGCTCTGCCGGCTCCTCCGGAACCGAATTTCTCCAGAGAGTCAGGCCAGTCCTGGCAGTGATCTCCTGCGGAAAGAAGAACCGGTACGGACACCCGGCGCCGGAAACCCTGGAACGGCTGAAAGATCTGGGTATTTCCTGGGAGACCACAGAGGCTGCGGGAGCTGTGACCGTATGGACGGACGGGGACCGGCTGCGGGCAGAGACATTCCGGGAACCATAGTTTCTGTCTTGAAAATCACGGAAACCTTGAGTATAATAAGGGAAACGGAATGGAAAAGGGAGGAAGAGCAAAACCATGAACACAGAAGGTGCATTTGCATTAAAGGGAATAAAATATATTGTACTGGCGGCCGTGGCAGTATTGATCGTCATAGCTCTGTCTTTTATTCCCAGAAGAGAGGATAATCACGATACATGGCTGGTGGAAGTGAAGGTCCTGGAGAAAGTGATCGCGGAGATGGACGGAGAACAGGTCTATCTGCTGAAGACCGAGGACAGGGAGGGCCGGGAGGCTCTCTATGAGATCAACCAGGAGGCTCTCAACGAGCGGCTGAAGGTGGAGGGAGTGTACGGCGAGTTCAAGAGCGGGAAGTATTACAAATTCCGGGTGGCCGGGAAGGAACGGTATGACAGCCACTATCCGGTGGTCTGCGGCGCCGTGAGCCTGATCGAGGGCTTCAGCGAAACGCCGGAATCATGAAGTGGGCCGGGATTCTGTATATGGCGGTCCAGTGTACCTGGGGAGGGATCCAGACCCTTCTGGGCTTTTTCCTGTTTCTGAGATATATCCGGGCACCCCACCGATTTTATCACGGGAGTATCAGCACCGGCTGGAGCCTGGATGGGGGCATCTCTCTGGGCCTCTTTATCTTTTCGCCTGACAGAAAAGAGGACTGGTGCCGTCAGATGGAGGTTCATGAATACGGACATACATGGCAGTCTCTGATGCTGGGACCTTTCTATCTGCTGATCATAGGTCTGCCCTCTATCCTGTGGGCCAAGCTTCCGGTATGCATCAGGATGAGGAGGGAGAAGCAGGTGCCCTATTCGGCTTTTTACACGGAGAAGTGGGCAGACCGGCTGGGGGAGATCATGACAGCGCTTCCGGACACAGCCGGCAGGAGGACACAGGAAAATGACGGATATCTATAAAAGGATCGGGATCGTGTGCAGACGGATCCCCCGGGGCCGGGTGGCCACCTACGGCCAGATCGCCTTGCTGTGCGGGAAACCGGGAAACTCCAGACAGGTGGGATACGGACTGAAGACGGGGCTGGCAGGCGCGGATGTGCCGGCCCACCGGGTAGTCAACGCCGCCGGCATCTTAAGCGGAGCCGCTTATTTTGAGACTTATGATATGCAGAAGATGCTTCTGGAGGCAGAGGGCGTCAGGGTGATACGGACAGAGAAAGGGTTTCGCGTGGACCTGAAAACATATGGCTGGAACAATACCATGGCTGATGCGCTGTATCTGAAGAGCCTGTTTGAAGAGGGCGGGAAGGGGGAGATCCATGAAGGAGCTGAGGCAGGACATGAAAGCCGGCCGGTTTAAGCCGGTCTATCTGATCTTCGGTGAGGAAGCATTTTTAAAGAAAAGTTATAAAAATCAGATGAAGAAGGCCATAGTGGGAGACGATGCCATGAATCTTCACCGGTTCGAGGGAAAAGGGCAGGATCTGAGAGAGATCATCAGTCTGGCAGATACCATGCCTTTTTTTGGTGAGCGGCGCCTGATCCTTATGGAGGACACAGGGCTTTTTAAAAACGCCGGCGCAGATGCACTCGTCGATTATCTGCCTCAGATGCCTGAGACCACCTGTATCCTTTTTGTGGAATCGGAGGTGGACAAGAGAAAGGCAGGATCCGTCCCAGCTGGCTTCCTGGGCAGGAGGGATCCTGGCAGGGGAAGGTAAGAAGATCACGGCACAGACCATGGAACTGCTTCTGGAAAAAACAGGGGATGACATGGAAAATATCCGCATGGAACTGGAGAAGCTGGTCAGCTATACTCTGGGCCGGGATGTGATCACTGCCAGTGATGTGGAGGAGATCTGCACGACCCGCATAACGAGCAGAGTATTCAATATGGTGGAAGCTATCACGGAAGGGAACGTGAGAAAGGCCCTGGATCTCTATGAGGATCTTCTGGCTCTGAAGGAGGAGCCCAGAAAGATCCTGCCTCTCATAGGCAGACAGTTTAACCAGATCTTCCAGGTGAAAGAGCTGATGAGTCAGGGCATGAACAGAGGAGCCATAGGTTCTGCCTTAAAACTGAAGCCTTATATCGCGGGGAAACTGATGAACCAGGCCAGGGCCTATTCCCCGGACCGGCTTCGGGCTGCCGTGAACCTCTGCACGGATACGGAGGAGGCAGTGAAAACAGGACAGCTGAATGACCGGATGGCAGTGGAACTGCTGATCACCGGAAAATATTAGCCCCTGCTTTCCGCCCGTCGGTGCATACAAAAAACCCCTGAAACCGCCACACCCACGGTCTCAGGGGTTCTTTCTGTGATTTTATGCCATACCGCTTACAGCTTTGCTTAAACGGGAGATCTTCCTGGAAGCGTTATTCTTGTGATACACGCCCTTGGTGCAGGCCTTATCGATCTCGGAAGTTGCAGCTAATAAGCATGCCTGTGCAGCAGCCTTGTCACCGGCAGAGATAGCAGCTTCAACTTTCTTGATGGAAGTCTTTACTTTGGATCTGATAGCCTTGTTTCTTGCGGTCCTGG
Source organism: uncultured Hungatella sp. (assembly GCA_910586845.1). Classification (GTDB taxonomy): domain Bacteria; phylum Bacillota; class Clostridia; order Lachnospirales; family Lachnospiraceae; genus UBA3402. Next base: position 7,736 of record CAJUJV010000025.1, on the reverse strand, counting down.
TTTCAGTGGTCAGGATTCTCTTCTTAGCAGATTTAATGTTAGCCAATCTGGACACCTCCGATAAAATGAATTATTATAAAGTTCTTTGGTTTGCATCAAAGTCTGGACACGGACAGATTAATGTAAACATGCTTTAATATTTTATCCAATAAGACTTGGAATGTCAATACATATTTCCCGGATTTTTGCAAAAAATATGGCTGAACAGTAAGGTTAGAAAAGCGACAGGAGGAGCGGCGATGTTTGAGATTCGGACGGATCTGGCGGTGGAGGAGAAGGAAAGCTTTCCGGGAAACGGGGGAGAAGTGACAGGGGTGTCCCTGAGAGAGTGGAGAAAGGCTTTCAGCAGGATCAAACTGACCGAAGTGGCCATTTTGGATGAGCAGGGAGCCAGAGCCATGGGGAAACCGGAAGGCGTCTATGTCACCATGGAGGCCAAGGAACTGTCAAAGGGAGATGAAGGGTATGACCGTGAAGTGTCGGGAGAACTGGCCATGCAGCTGAAGAGGATGGTAAAGAGCCTGAGAAAACAGAAGCAGATTCCGGAGGAAAACCTTCACATTCTGGCGGTAGGACTGGGGAACCCTTCGGTGACCCCCGATGCCCTGGGTCCCCAGGTCCTGGGTAATCTCCGGGTAAACCGTCATATGCAGGAAGGCGGGAAAGTGATCATCAGCGGCATCGTACCGGGCGTCATGGCTCAGACCGGCATGGAGACGGCGGAGATCCTCAAAGGGATCATCCGGGAGACCGGACCGGACCTGGTCATTGCCGTCGATGCCCTGGCAGCCAGGAGCATACGCCGTCTTGGAACCACTATCCAGCTGACCAATACCGGGATCCATCCCGGTTCGGGAGTGGGCAATCACAGACACAGCCTGACTAGGGAAAGTCTTGGGATTCCGGTGCTGGCCATCGGCGTGCCCACGGTCGTGGGGGCGGCGGCTATTGTCCATGATACCATCAGCACTCTCATAGGTACACTGATGAGCCAGGTGGAGACGGAGAAAATGGGGGATTTTCTGGATCAGCTGAGTCCGGAAGAACAGTATCAGCTGATCTGCGAGCTTCTGGAGCCGGAGTTCGGCGCCCTGTATGTGACGCCGCCGGATATTGATCAGACCGTAAAGAGACTGAGTTTTACCATCTCGGAAGGGATTCATATGGCTTTTTATCCTGATTAGATTCCAGGCAAGAATGGCCTGTCTTTTTCATATGATAGAGAAAAGAGTCCTGCAAAGGGATCGGAATCATGAGACGGATTCGTTACAGTGTCAGTCAGATACTGAGGACAGCCATGGCAGCGGCAGGCGGGGTTCTGATCCTGGCGCTGGCAGGTACTTATGAAGAGAACCGGGAGGCAGGAGCGTTTCCGGTTCTGGAAGAGTTTGAGAGGGAGCTGAGGGGGGACGGGCTCAGAGCCCTGTTCCGGCTGGCCTATCCCGGGGCGGCAGAGGAAAGCCGGCAGGAAGAGGGAGGAACATGGTCGGAGAAGATACTCTGGTGGCTGGAAGGGAGAGACCCCAGGATCAGGTTTGAACAGTCCCGGGATGACGGCAGCCTTCTCCGGGGGGATCCGGACCCCTCCTTCGGACCCTATCTGGAGAGCAGGCAGGTGGTCATGGAATCCGTATATCTGATATCGGGCGGCAGTGAGGAAACGGGCTCGGACCGGCTGGAGCTGGCAGGATACCCGGGAACCGGCGGCACAGGGCCGGGGGTGTCAGGCGAAGGGGCAAAACAGCTCCCCGGGATGCCCGGAGGAACGCCTGCCCACAGCATCAATCCTGACCTGCCTGTACCGGGAACCGTCTATGTCCGGGAGCAGCTGGCGGATTACGATTTTCTGATGAAACATTTTTTCAGTGTCCATTCTTCCACCACGGCCGGCCGGGACGAGATGGATGCGGACAGACTGCTGGGAGAGGATCTTTCCCTGGAAAAGGATGGGGAGAATCCTCAGATCCTGATCTACCACACCCATTCTCAGGAGACCTTCGCAGACTACGGGCCGGACCGCCCGGATGCCACGGTGGTGGGGATCGGAGAATATCTGACAGAGCTTTTGGAGGAAATGGGGTACCGTGTCATCCACGATACCACGGTTTATGATCTCATAGACGGAGAACTGGACCGGAGCAGGGCCTATGACCATGCCCTGAAAGGCATCACGGCGATCCTGCAGCAGAATCCCTCTGTCCAGGTAGTTCTGGATATTCACAGAGACGGAGTGAGAGAAGACCTGCATATGGTATCGGAAGTAAACGGAAAACCTACGGCGCCCATTATGTTTTTTAACGGCATGAGCCAGACCCCCGAAGGCGCCATCGAGTATCTGCCCAATCCTTATAAGGAACAGAATCTGGCATTCAGTCTTCAGATGCAGCTGGATGCCGCCGCCTACTATCCCGGGTTGACCAGAAAGATCTATCTGAAAGCATTCCGCTATAATCTTCACCTCCGCCCCCGCTCTGCTCTCATCGAAGTGGGAGCCCAGACCAACACCTATGAGGAAGCCAGAAACGCCATGGAACCTCTGTCCCGGCTTCTGGATATGGTCTTAACCCCCGAAGGGGCAGAAAGCTGATGGTTGCAAGTTGGACAAAAAGATGGTATATTTCTCCTGAAGGCAGAACTGCCTGACATAAAAGAAAGGATGTTTACCACATGCCAACCATTGATCAAACCAAAATCCGGAATTTTTGTATCATTGCCCATATCGATCATGGAAAATCGACTCTGGCAGACAGGATCATAGAGATGACCGGACTGCTGACCAGCAGGGAGATGCAGTCCCAGGTGCTTGACAACATGGAACTGGAGCGGGAGAGAGGGATCACCATAAAAGCCCAGACCGTGCGCATCGTCTACAAGGCCAGAAACGGGGAGGAATACATTTTTAATCTCATAGACACTCCGGGGCACGTGGATTTTAATTATGAGGTGTCCAGAAGTCTGGCGGCCTGCGACGGAGCCATCCTGGTGGTGGATGCCGCCCAGGGTATCGAGGCTCAGACTCTGGCCAATGTATACCTGGCTCTGGACCACGACCTGGATGTGTTTCCTGTTATCAACAAGATCGATCTTCCCAGCGCCGACCCGGACCGGGTGGCTGCCGAGATCGAGGATGTCATCGGTCTGGAGGCTCATGACGCCCCCAGGATATCGGCCAAGACCGGCATTAATATAGAAGAGGTCCTGGAATCTATCATCACGAAGATCCCGGCGCCCGGGGGAGATCCGAAGGCGCCTCTCCAGGCCCTGATCTTTGACTCCCTCTACGATTCCTATAAAGGAGTCATCGTCTTCTGCCGGATCAAGGAGGGCACCGTGAAAAAGGGCACCGTGATCCAGATGATGGCCACAGGCGCTCAGGCGGAGGTGGTGGAAGTGGGGTATTTCGGCGCGGGACAGTTTATTCCCTGTGAAGAGCTGAGCGCCGGCATGGTAGGGTACATCACTGCCAGCATCAAGAATGTAAAAGACACAGCCGTGGGAGACACCATCACGGATAAGAACAACCCCTGCGCCTGTCCGCTGCCCGGATACAAGAAGGTGACTTCCATGGTATACTGCGGCCTTTATCCGGCAGACGGAGCCAAATATAATGACCTGCGGGATGCGCTGGAGAAGCTTCAGCTCAATGACGCCTCCCTGTTCTTTGAACCGGAGACATCCATTGCCCTGGGGTTCGGATTCCGCTGCGGTTTCCTGGGACTCCTCCACCTGGAGATCATACAGGAGCGCCTGGAGAGAGAGTATAACCTGGATCTGGTGACTACGGCCCCGGGCGTGGTGTACCGGGTCCACAAGAAGAACGGGGACATGATCGAGCTGACCAACCCGTCGAACCTGCCGGATCCGTCGGAGATCGAGTTTATGGAGGAACCTGTGGTCAGCGCGGAGATCATGGTGACCACAGAGTATGTGGGGGCCATTATGACTCTGTGTCAGGAGCGCAGGGGCGTCTATCTGGGCATGGAATATATCGAGACCACCAGGGCTCTGCTCCGGTACGAGCTGCCTCTCAACGAGATCATCTACGATTTCTTTGATGCACTGAAATCCAGGTCCAGAGGCTATGCCTCATTTGACTATGAAATCAAGGATTATCAGCGGTCGGAGCTGGTGAAGCTGGACATCCTGATCAACAAAGAAGAGATGGATGCCCTGTCCTTTATCGTCCATGGAGCTTCGGCCTATGAGAGAGGGCGGAAGATGTGCGAAAAGCTGAAGGATGAGATCCCCAGACATCTGTTTGAGATCCCGATCCAGGCGGCGGTGGGAGGCAAGATCATCGCCAGGGAGACGGTGAAGGCCATGCGCAAAGACGTTCTGGCCAAATGCTACGGCGGCGATATTACCAGAAAGAAGAAGCTGCTGGAGAAGCAGAAGGAAGGCAAGAAACGGATGCGCCAGGTGGGCAATGTGGAGATCCCGCAGAAGGCATTTATGAGTGTATTGAAATTAGACGAGGAATAGAATTTGAGAAGACCATTGGAATTATATATCCACATCCCCTTCTGTGCCAGAAAATGCGGTTACTGCGATTTTCTGTCAGCCAGGGCTATCCCAGGCGTGCGCCAGAAGTATGTGGAACAGCTGATCAGGGAGATTTCCTGCCAGAGTGCCCATTATCCGGGATACAGAGTCGTATCTGTATACCTGGGAGGAGGCACTCCTTCTCTTTTGGAGCCGAAAGAGACGGCGGATATCATGGCACAGATCCGGTCCTGTTTCAGACTGGAGGAAGACGCCGAGGTGACGATGGAGGCCAATCCGGGAACCGTCACCATGGAGAAGCTTAAGGCATACCGGGAGGGAGGCATCAACCGGCTGAGCATCGGACTCCAGTCTGCAGACGACGGGGAACTGAAGCGCCTGGGGCGGATCCACACCTGGGACGAGTTTTTAAAAACCTACCAGAGAGTGCGCCAGGCCGGTTTTGACAATGTGAATATCGATCTCATGTCAGCCCTACCGGGCCAGACCACCGACTCCTGGAGGGCCACACTGAAGAAGGTGGCCAGACTGAGGCCGGAGCACATCTCCGCCTACAGCCTTATGATCGAGGAGGGAACTCCCTTCTATGAAACGTATCACGGTCATCCGGAGCTTTTGCCTGACGAAGATGAAGAGAGGGAGATGTACTATCTGACAGGGAGATTTCTGAAAGAGCAGGGGTTTGAACGGTACGAGATCTCCAACTACGCCAGGCCCGGCCGGGAGTGCCGCCACAACACGGGATACTGGACCGGCGTGGAGTATCTGGGCCTGGGCCTGGGAGCCTCATCCTACATCCAGGGCTTCCGCTTCCGCAACGAATCCGACCTGGAAACCTACTGCGGGATCCCCATGGACAGTCCCCGGGCAGACGATCTTCTCCACCAGGATATCATCAGGCTGACCGACGGGGAAAAGATGGAGGAGTTTATGTTCCTGGGCCTGAGGATGATAAAAGGAGTATCGGAAAAAGAGTTCCGGAAACGGTTCGGAGTGACCATATGGGAGGTCTATGGGGAGGTTCTGAAAAAGCTGCAGAAAAACAGGCTCATCATCCTGGAAGATGCCGGGGTGCGGCTCAGCGACTTCGGGATCGATATCAGCAATTATGTGCTCAGTGAATTCTTACTGTGAGCAGATGTCATCGCTGACAGACAAGAGAGCGCAATCAGGCAAACCGATTGCGCTCTCCTTTTACTGCATTCAAACTATGTTGGGAACATGCTACTCCCCATCATTTTCCAGATCAATCACCGTAAAAACTTCCTTCTCCTGCACTCCATGGCCCTCGGCTTCCTCGTGAGTGGCGTAATAGATGTCCAGCTTGTTGCCCACGACGCTGGAGCCGATATCCTCCACCGTATAGATGATATCGTCGATCATCAGCCTGGTGCCGATGGGGAAGAGGGAGATATCCGCCGATATGGTGTGTCCTGCCTGGGGGACCGTACCGCTGTAGGTCAGCTTGGAACCGGGACAGCAGCTGTCGCAGTTGCAGTAACCGGTGGTGCGGAACATACCCAGGGAGGTTCCTCTGGGATCGGTCCTGGGCGGCGGAGTGAAGCCCGGGCCGTACTGCTCATACTCTTTGGGTATCCGGGAGGATTTGTCATCTGCGGGAGGCTCCTTAGTCTGGGACTCCTGATCTTTCTGTCCCTCCGTCTCTTTCTGTGAGACAGATCCGGCCGCCGCTCCCGGCCCCTGTTCGTGATTACCGGCCAGCTCCTGTTCCGTGGACAGCCGGTCCCTTATGGCGGAGCAGGTGTTTGTCTCCTTATTATAAGTAAATTCACCTAAGAATACCCGGTCCGTGTCGGTGACGGCAAAGGCGGTGATCCGAAGCTGTGTCTCGTCGAAGCGGCTCCAGTCTACGGGATAGGAAAATCCGTGATATCCGTCGCCGATGCTCTCATGAAGCTTCTCCTGATAGTGGTCTGCCTTGACCGTGCCGGTCTCCAGCACCTGGGAAGAACCGGCAGGATAGACGGAGACCTCCACAGGGATAATGTGATTATAGTCGTCGCTGTCCCAGACCCAGCCGTAGACAGACGTCTGGTCAGCGCCTTCCGCAGTTCCGGAGGGAACTGCAGCCATGGCGGAAAAGGGGACTGCGAGACAGCAGGCCAGGCCTGCGAAAGCAGCCGATATGTTCCATAATAATGTGCTTTTCATAATTCTCTCCTCTGTTGATTTTGTAAATGAAGGCTTGTTATGCTGATTACAATTATATTACAAATGTGTTAAATGTCAAGGAAATCATGGAAAAGTGGGGGGAATTTGATAAAATCGTAAGATTTTCCCATGGAAAAAGCCGGGAAAAGTGGGGATATGGAACATAAGTGGTATTTAGCGGCAGAAATGTGGAAGAAAAGAGATTTTAAGTAACTTAAAAAAAAGGTATTGACAAAAAGGAATCAAGGGACTATATTAAGAGCATAGAAATTAGCACTCAACCAGAATGAGTGCTAACAAGCTCAAGTCGAAGGGAAAGGACGAGGGATATGGAGCTGGATGAGCGTAAGGTCACGATTTTAAAGGCCATCATAAAGAACTATATGGAGACCGGGGAACCGGTGGGATCCAGAACCATTTCCAAGTATGTGAATTCCAAATGGAGTTCCGCCACGATCCGCAACGAGATGTCCGACCTGGAAGAGATGGGCTACATCGTCCAGCCTCATACTTCGGCGGGAAGAATTCCGTCTGACAAGGGATACCGTTTCTATGTGGACCGGATCCTGGAGGAGAAGGACAATGAGGTCATGGAGATCAAGGAGATGATGGTCCAGCGCATGGGCCGCCTGGAGCTGGTGCTCAAGGCCCTGGCCAAGAATCTGGCCAGCAACACCAATTATGCGGCTATGATCAGCGGTCCTCAGTATCACCAGAATAAGCTGAAGTTTATTCAGCTGTCAAGAGTGGATGTCCATAAGCTCCTCATCGTGACAGTGGTGGAGGGGAACATCGTCAAGAATACCATGGTGACCATTGATGAGGAGATCAGCCAGGATGAACTTCTGAACCTGAACATTCTTCTCAATACAAATTTAAACGGCCTGACCATCGAGGAGATCAACCTGGGAGTGATCAGCCGGCTGAAGGAGCAGGCAGGGAATTTCAGCCAGGTGGTGGATCTGGTACTCAGCGGAGTTGCGGCCGCCATCAAGGCGGACGAGGAAGATTTTCAGATCTACACCAGCGGGGCTACCAATATTTTCAAGTATCCGGAACTG
>CAJUJV010000024.1:40800-48011 GCA_910586845.1 uncultured Hungatella sp. | reverse complement strand
GCTCTTTCATGGTAATATCCATGATGTTGCCGATGTCGGTGACTTTCTGCTGAAGCTGAAGTCCGGTCAGGGTAGTCGTCCACCGGTACAGGCCGAAGCCGGATTCGAATCCGGGCGGGCAGCTCTTTATGTATTCTGAAAATGTCTCATTGTCTGTCAGGTCTATCTGTCCGCCGCCCTCTCTCACCGCCGTCCCTTTCAGGTAGGGGTAATCGGATGGATCGGCTCCCCAGACAGTTCCGTCTGTGGTATGACCGCAGGAGGTAGAGAAATAGAAGATCTCTGCCACCTGGTTGTTATACATGATCATCTTCCCGTAAGTTTCGTTGACCGCCTCATCAGTGGAGCCGAAGGTCTCCGTATTATTGTAGACCTGATACTGGATGCTGTCATTGACATGGGCACCATAGCTTTTGCAGCTGTTGGACATGATCTGACGCCAGGCATAGGTTCTGGCGCAGACGGCCTGGCTTTTTAATGCTTCTTTATCGTAAGTGGCAGGCATCTCACTGGGTACGACTCTTTTCAGATAGTCTTCCAGATATACCTCATTGACGATAACCAGGCCTTCCTTCTCCTGTTTGATCTCCAGATGTCCCGGATACTGGGGAGTGCCGTTTTCCCGGCTGAGAGTGGGGATCCGGATCCCTGCATTCTCGTCGTCAGGTTTCAGCATCACACGTTCTTTGGCCAGTTTGGGATCTCCGGACTGAAAGGTGAGCACGCTGCCCGGCTGAAATCTCTCTTCTTTGTCTCCCACAGTCATCACTCCGGAACTGAGAAACTCTATGGTGACCGTATCGTGGAAGATGGATCCGAATCCTGTATTCATGATAAGCACCCTGATTTTCTCGGCATCGATGGGACGCAGGGTCAGAGCGGCGCACAGACGTCCGTCGGCCACCACGAATTCCTGGGCATCATACCCTACCAGAATATCAGACAGACTCTGACGTCTGAACTCTCCATAGAGGCGGTATACCCGGAAATCCCTGTCGAGAGATACCTGGCCGTAGCCTTCGATCTCGATCATGTCGTCTCTCACTTCCAGCACTTTTCCCGAGATCCGGTCCCTCTTCATAACGATTTTTGTTATCTTTCCGTCTTTCAGATAAATGTCTGCGATATGGCCGGCCATATTACGGGGATCTTTATTCTTGCTCTTTACGGGAAGCTGCCGGGTCAGGGAGCCCACATATGCCGTAAGCTGCTGTTCTTCTGCCTCTGAGATCCAGATATTTTTGTAGACCACGGAATCGGAGACTTTCGCCACGATCCGCAGGATCTCGCTGCCGCTTACCAGGACCCGGATCTCCCGGTCCCGGTATGATCCAAGCCCCAGACCTTCGAATCCCCGGTTTCCCTGGCTTGTGTATGCCCTCCAGGCGGCGGCTCCTTCCACATCCTCAAAGGTACCGTAAAGCAGAAAAGTTTCTTCTCTCACTTTTCCGTCTTCCTCCCATACCTGCAGCTCCCGGCAGATATCTTCATACAGTTCCCACCACTGGTCTGCCGGATAGACGTGATCCCTGTTTTTGTCTGTCACAGATACACGATCCTTCAGACCTTCCGATACCTGTCCGGCCAGATAGGCAGCCTCTCCGTAAGTGAGGAAGCCTTCTGCCGCTTTTTCCGTGGCAGGAGTCAGGTCTTCGGTGATCCAGCCCCGGCTGTACAGGGTATCCATATATTTTACATACCACTGTTTCTGACTGGAGGCGGGAAAGACGGATTGCTCTTCGGAGAGCTTCCGGCATTCTTCCACCGTGGCCGAAGAAAGAGCCGCAGCCTTGTAAGCGGCGGCTCTGGTAATTCCGTTCGTTTCTTTTTCTCCTATGAGGATGATGATGATCAGGACTGCCACTGTTACAGGGATGCCGATCAGCCAGCTTATCATTCTTTTTCTTCTCATGAATCCCTACCTGATATATGTTTTCTTATCTTCATCAATATGATCCAGAACTCCGTAATCGTCGGTAACGGTAGACAGTTCCTTTCTCTTCAGCCGTTTGTTGACCCACTCGGCAGTCAGACGGTAGATGACCGCAAAGGTAGGCACGCCGATGATCATGCCCAGAGGGCCTAATATCCCGCCGAAAAACAGAATAGAGAACAACACCCAGAAACTGGATACCCCCGTGGAATTGCCCAGGATCCTGGGGCCGATGATATTGCCGTCCAGCTGCTGGATCACCAGGATAGACAGAAGGAACCAGAGACATTTCTTCGGGTTTACCAGCAGCAGCAGCAGGGCGCTGGGGATCGCTCCGATAAAGGGACCGAAGAAGGGGATGATGTTGGTGACGCCTACGATCACGCTGATGAGCACCGCATACGGCATCTCGATAATGCTCAGCCAGACAAAGGTGAGGACGCCGATGATCAGGGAATCCACCAGTTTTCCGATAATAAAGCCTCCGAATACTTTATGGATAAAACGGCATTTATCAATAAATTCATTGGCAGCAGACAGGGAAAGAAGACTGTAGATGATCTTTTTCGACTGGGCTGCCAGAGTATCTTTAATATTCAGGAGATAAAGCATGACGATGATTCCGATGAGAACGTTTTTTACCAGGCTCACAACACCTACAATGCTTGTGTATACGCTGGTGATCACCTTTTCGATATTGGGAATCAGATCCGAGGTAGTCTGGGTCCATGCCATGAGACGCTCCACTCCCTGATTGTAGACATTCATGACGGTCATCTCGATATCGGGATAATCGGCGAACAGTGTCTCGATCCAGAGGGCGATCTTGGCCGCATTGCTGGGGATAGAGTTGATGATCCCCTTGATGCTCTCTATCACTCTGGGAAGAATCAGCCGCAGCAGACCCGTGACCGCAATGACCAGAAAAAGCAGACTGATCAGCGTAGCGAAGGCCTTGGCCAGGGTCTTTCGCCTTCTGTCGTTCCTGATATATGAATTTAGATGCCGGTCCGTCCATCGGAAAGTGCGGTTATATACAGGAGACAGCAGATAGGCCAGGACAGCGCCGTAGGTCACCGGCGACAGCACCTGTCCCAAAAAGCGGAGACTCCTGCAGACAGACTGCCAGCGGATAAACATCAGCGCGGCTGCGATGCATGTTACGATCACAAGGACGGCGGTGATTCCCAGATAAATATAATTCCGAAATCTGTGCTCTTTCATCTGTATTCCTCTCTTATCCCAATATGTACCTTTTTTAAAGATAAAGCAGCGATTGCTCGCTGCTTTCCTCTTTTGTAATCCCAAAATGCCGGTTCTTACAATTTGACGCCTAGCCATGCTAGGTGGGTAACCTCACTCTGGCTTCTGCCTTCCACTCAAAGGAGGCCTGACATCCACCAGAAAATATCGGAATCCCTTATGTCATAATGTAGGTTCAAAGATACGTAAGATTGTCGAACATCTCAGGAATTACAACGTGCCTGTTATGAATGTGTTTTTATTATACAATACTCTCTTCTGTTTTTCAATCCTATATTTTTTACTTTCCAGGAAATTCTGCCCGGAAAGCTTCCGGTCAGAAAAGTCTTTAAATCTTTGGTCCATACACTATAGTATACGCAGTCCGCTGATTTTTAGACATGTAGATTTTCAGGGCCAAATCCCATGGGAAGCAGCTCTTTCAGGGTGAATTCCTTATATTCTTCTTCTGACCTGGCCAGGATAATCCTGAAAGAATCCGGGTCACAGAATTCTCTCATCACCTGGCGGCATACTCCGCATGGAGGACAGTAATCCGCGATCACGCCATCCTGACCGCCGCAGATAACAATGGCGTCAAAATTTCTCTGTCCTTCATTGACTGCCCTGATAAAAGCGCTTCTCTCCGCACAGACCGTGGGAGTATAGGCGGCATTTTCGATGTTGATCCCCGTGTAGACCATACCGTCGCTGCACAGAAGCGCTGCCGCCACATGAAAATGAGAATAGGGTACGTAAGCCCTGGGCAGTACTTCAATAGCTGCCCGAATCAGAGTCCGTCTGTCCATATTATCTTCTGCGTCTGCAGATTTTCCCGCATCCGCGCCTCCCTTTCTTTTTAATTTTCTATCTCCAGAAGCTGATAAACCTGATATTCCTTTTCGTGAACGTAGCCCAGCTTCAGGGCCAGTTCCGCAGACTGCTGGTTTGTGGCCTCCCAGTTAGGGGTGATATCTTTTTCCAGACATTCCAGGACAAAAGCTGCGCTGCATGCCAGGGCAAGCCCCTGTCTCCTGTACTCTTTCCTTGTCTTTACCTGAACCTTCATCATACCTTCGCTGGCTCCGTATGCCAGGCAGCCTGCCGCCAGACGGTGTCCTTTCATGGCGCCGTAGCCGAAACCATGGGTCTGGAAATGTTTATAATCTTCAAAGCTGGCACAGAGATCCTGACTCCACTCTTCTTTCAGGGCCAGGCGGTAAAGCCGCTCGTCGATCCGCCGAATGCGCATCCCCTGCGGAATGGATTTTACATAGGAATTCAGAAGCTCTCTGTCAAATCCGCCGGATTCCTGCCTGAGAGCATACCGGACTACCGTCCGCAGCTGCCCGGCGAATTCGTCTTCCAGCCACTGTCTCCACTGATCGTTCTGAGGATACAGACAGCATCCGGAGGAGCAGCGATAGATCTGGGCCTTCAGATCCAGAGCTCCTGCTCCTTTAGGCGGAAGACCCAGAAGATAGGCGAAATCTCCGGCAACGATCAGGCAGAAAGAAGCGTTCTCCAGACCAGGCACCCACACATGTCCCATGGTCCCTTCCATCGCTCCCCGGACCAGTACCTCGCTGCTGCTTTCACACACGGCCCTGATGCTCTGACGTTTGGCTCTTCCCAATTCAACCATCATAACACTTCCCTCCTGACTTGGCATAATTCTGGCTAGTAACAGTGTACCACAGATTTAAAAAGAATTCCATCTTTTTTGAAGACAACCGACGGGATGCAGCGTTATGATAAGTAAGTGAGGAGGTGAGCGGGATTAACGGAGATACGCAACTGGAATACTGGATCGACCGGTATCAGAATCTGATTTTTTCCATCTGTTTCCAGCTGACCAAAGACTATTTTGATGCCCAGGATCTGACTCAGGAAACCTTCCTCTCTGCCTATAAAAACATGTCCGGCTTCGACGGCAGGAACGAAAGAGCGTGGCTCTGCAAGATCGCTTCCCGCAAATGTCTGGACTATCTGAAGCATTCCGGAAGAAAGCAGATTCCCTCCGACGATCAGTTTTTGATCATCTGTTCACCGGCAGAATCCTCTCCGGAACAGGATCTTATGGAAAAGGCCCTGAGACAGGAGCTTTATGACTGCTGTATGAAACTGAAGGAACCTTATCGGCAGACTGCTCTGGATTACTTTTATCATGAGATGGATGCAGGGGAGATCGCGGCCAGAACCGGAAAAAATCTGAAAACAGTCCAGACCTGGATTTACCGGGCCAGGGCCATGATGCGCAGGCTTTACAGAAAGGAGGATTTATATGACAGATAATAATTCCAACCATTTGTTTTCTCTGGAGGCTATGGCCTCCGATGAGCTGGAAGCCGGGAGATTTGCGGATGCTCTGGAAGCACAGGGGCTTCTGAGAGCTCCTAAAGACCTGAAGACTTCCATTCTGGACAGAAGCCGTCACATGGATGTGCAGCTGGCCGCAGCGACAAACAGGTTTTCCCGGAAAGCCGAGCTGTTTTTTTACGGACTGAAAGTCGGTTTTGCGGTGGTCTGTTCTCTGACCGCCATTGCGGCCATACCTTATGTTCGGGAAAGCCGCGGCTCTTTCTCCCGGAAGCATGCCCCTGTCTATATAGAAGCATACGAAAAAATACAGGAATGGAACGGAAAAATCCACAATTTTTCTCAATCATTTTTAAATCTGGAGGTGCCTTTCTATGATTAATAAAAAAAACAGACTATTTACATTCTTCTTTTCCCTGATCCCGGGAGCCGGGGAGATGTATCTGGGATTTTATAAATCCGGCGCCAGCATTATGCTGCTGTTCGGGCTGGGGCTTGCCCTCTTCGGTTCTCTGTTCCCTCCGTTTTTGTATCTGCTTCCGGTCCTCTGGTTTTACAGTTTTTTCCATACTCACAATTTAAATGGTATGTCTGACGAGGAATTCTATGGCATGGAGGATGACTATCTCTTTCATATGACGCCGGAGGAGCTGAAAATCATGCTCCTGAAGTACCACAGGCCTCTTGCGTGTCTGATGATCCTCACAGGTCTCAGCATCATCTGGAGATATCTGGGGCATGGCTTCCGGTATCTGTCAAAGCTTCTGGGAGTCTCATCCCTGATCTTCTCTCTGACCAGATACTGGATAGAAGCGATTCCCCAGTTCGCCGCTGCCCTGCTGATCATCTGGGCGGGCTGGAAACTATTTCAGTGGAAAAGGGATTCTCTGGAGATTCCCGGAAAACAGGAAGACTGAAAACAGGGCCGGGCTTTTTTCCGCAGCCCGGCCCTGTTCTTATAGGGATGGTTCAATTGGCTTTTCTGTTGATAAACTCTGTTCTCATCTTGGAATATACAAATTTCTGACTTCCGTACAGACCGTAATATCCTGACAGAGTAAAGCTGACCGCCACGACGACTGCAAAATAGGGCATGGCCTCGAATCCGCACATCTCAAAGGCGATCAGCAGACTGGATATGGGACAGTTGGTCACGCCTGCAAACAATGCCACCATGCCGCATGCCGCGCACAGGGAGGGCGAGAAGCCGAACAGAGTTCCCACAATGCATCCGAAGGTTGCCCCTACGCACAGGGTAGGCACAATCTCACCGCCTTTGTAGCCGGCTCCCAAAGTCACTGCCGTGAACAGTATCTTGAGGAGGAAGGCCTCATATCGCACCCTGCCCTCCAGAGCCTCCTCAATAAGGCCCATGCTGCTTCCGTTATAGGCACGGGTCCCTGTCACCAGAGTCAGCAGGATCAGGAGGGCTGATGCGGCCAGGATCCGCACAAAGGGATTTTTAAAAAATCTCCGGTACAGATGTTCCGCCTGATGAAGCACCAGACAGAAGCCGATACTCAGCACCGCGCACAGGATTCCCAGACAGACCGTGATCACCGCCGGGATGACTCCGAATTCCGGTATTTCCGCAATCGTGAAATGCTCTCCGGAAAGACCCATGAGGCCGGACACTCCGGCTCCGATAAAGGAGGCAAAGATACAGGGAACCAGGGCGGCATAGTACATGACTCCGATACTGATTACTTCCATAGAA
>CAJUJV010000024.1:24341-40790 GCA_910586845.1 uncultured Hungatella sp. | reverse complement strand
AAAGATACCGGCTGCCAGAGGGGTGCCGAAAAGTGCTCCGAAACAGGCGCTCATACCGCACATGACTGCCACTTTTCCATCCCGTTCATCCAGACGGAGTACCTTCCCCATAAGAGTTCCCAGGCTGCCGCCCAGCTGGAGGGCGGCGCCTTCTCTTCCGGCAGACCCGCCGGTCAGATGTGTCAGCACGGTACTGACGAAGATCAGAGGGCCTGTGGTCATGGAGATTTTCTGGTCGGAGGATATGGCCTCCAGTACCATGTTGGTTCCTTTATTTTTCTCCTGTCCGGCGATCCGGTACAGGAATACGATCACGAGTCCTGATACCGGGAGAAGATACAGAAGCCAGGTATACTTCTGAAAATTTCCTGCCGCCAGCCGGATGGCATGACCGAAGATGCCCCCGACGGCTCCTCCCAGAACACCGGTGATACCGGAGATAAATGCCCATTTTATAAAATAATCCACCTGGGCACCGAATGGTACTTTGATCTTTAACTGTTTCATCTTTTTCTTTTGTCCCCCAGTATCCGTCTACTCCGTATATGTTCCGGAAGCCTTTACCAGCTTGGGCCGGTATCCCTCTTCATTGAGAGCCTTCACGATGGCATTCTTGTGTTCTGTTCCGAAGGCCTCGATGGTGATCCGCAGCTCCACGGCCGCATTCCGGTTGATGCTGATAAACTGGTTGTGTTCCAGCTTGATCACATTGCCTTTCTGTTCTGCCAGAAGAGTGGAAATTTTGGCCAGTTCTCCCGGTTTATCGGGAAGCAGCACGGACACGGTAAATACCCGGTCCCTCTGTACCAGACCATGCTGTACCACAGAGGCCATGGTGATCACATCCATATTGCCGCCGCTTAACACGGAAACGATCTTTTTCTTTTCCACGTTCAGATGCTTTAAGGCCGCTACTGTCAGAAGTCCGGAATTCTCCACGATCATCTTGTGGTTCTCCACCATATCCAGGAAGGTTACGATCAACTCGCTGTCCTCTACAGTGATGATGTCGTCTACATTTTCCTGGATATAGGGGAAGATCAGGTCTCCGGGGCATTTGACCGCCGTGCCGTCTGCGATGGTATCCGCGCTTTTCAGGGCTGTCACATGGCCGGCTTTCAGAGACTCCTGCATACAGTTGGCTCCCGCTGGTTCCACGCCGATGACTTTGATCTTCGGGTTGAGAAGCTTGGCCAGAGTGGAGATTCCGGCACACAGACCGCCTCCTCCCACGGGAACCAGGATATAATCCACAGTGGGAAGTTCCTTGATGATCTCCATGGCAATGGTCCCCTGTCCTGTGGCTACGGCCAGATCGTTGAAGGGATGGACAAAGGTCATGTTCTTTTCCCGTGCCATCTGGTATGCAAATTCACAGCATTCGTCAAAATCATTGCCTTCCAGGATCACTTCTGCCCCGTAATTCCTGGTTCGGTTCACCTTGATAAGGGGGGTGGTGGTAGGCATGACGACCGTTGCCGGGATCCCTGCCAGCTTGGCGGCATAGGCCACTCCCTGTGCATGATTTCCTGCCGAGGCCGTGATCAGGCCGTGTTCTTTTTCCTCCGCAGACAGAGTACTGATCTTGTAGTATGCCCCTCTCAGCTTGTAGGCGCCTGTATACTGCATGTTCTCCGGTTTAAAATACACCTTATTGCCTGTCTGCTCGGAGAAATATTCGCTGTATACCAGCTTCGTCTCCTGGGTCACTTTCCCTACTACTTCTGAAGCCTCTTCAAAACTTTCTAATGTCATCATCTCTCGTCCTCTCCTTTTCCTTTTATGTTAAACAGTGCATTGATAAATTCTTCTGCACGAAACTTCTGCAGGTCGTCGATCTGCTCCCCGATACCGATGTATTTTACAGGAAGCCCCAGCTCAGACTGGATAGCCACGGCGATGCCTCCCTTGGCTGTACCGTCCAGCTTGGTCAGGATAATGCCGGTTATATCGGCAACCTCCATAAACTGTCTGGCCTGGGAGAGTGCGTTCTGGCCCGTGGTTCCGTCCAGCACTACCAGGGTCTCCCGGTATGCCTCCGGATATTCCTTGTCAATGATCCGGTTGATCTTTTTCAGCTCTTCCATAAGATTTTTCTTATTGTGAAGCCGGCCTGCAGTGTCGCAGATCAGCACATCCGCATCTCTGGACCTGGCTGCGGCTATGGCATCATAGATGACTGCAGCAGGGTCGGAACCCTCCTGCTGTGCGATGATCTCCACTCCTGCCCTGTGGGACCACTCGGTCAGCTGTTCGATGGCAGCCGCCCGGAAAGTGTCCGCCGCGGCCATGATCACCTTTTTCCCGCTGTCCTTCAGCTGTCCCGCCAGTTTGCCCACAGGATCACCGATTTGCGGTTTTCGAACTCATAGGCGTTTTCTCCCAGATCCATCTGCTGCTTCATGGTCTCCATGAGGATCGCCTTGCATTCCGACGGCTCTTTGATATGCTGTTCTTTGACCCTGGCTTTAAGATTCTCCACGATGGACATGGTGGTCTGAATCCCCAGGTCGCCCATGATCAGGATCTCCTCGATCTCCTCATAAAAATCATCATCAATGGCAGAGAATCCGCTGAAAATGGAATCCATGCCGGATATGATGTTGTTTCTGGTCTTGGCAAGTCCCTCCACCAGTCTGCCGAAAAATCCTTTTTTCCCTTCTGCCATAACTTCTCCTCCTATTTATCCAAATCGTCCTCGATCAGATTGACGGAAACCAGAGTGGACACTCCCTTTTCCTGCATGGTGATACCGTAGAGCCTGTCTGCGCTTACCATAGTCCCCCTTCTGTGAGTGATCACAATAAACTGAGTGTTTTTTGTCAGCTTGTGAAGATATCCGGCAAACCGGTCTACATTTGAATCATCCAGAGCCGCCTCGATCTCATCCAGCAGACAGAAAGGGGATGGCTTCAGATTCTGGATGGCAAACAGAAGCGCGATGGCTGTCAGAGCTTTCTCTCCGCCGGAAAGCTGCATCATATTCTGAAGCTTTTTGCCCGGCGGCTGGGAGATAATCTGGATCCCCGCCTCCAGGATATCCTCGCCTTCCACCAGCTCCAGTGTCCCGTGACCTCCTCCGAACAGTTCCCTGAACACCTGGTCAAATTCCCGCCGGATCTCCTGAAACTTTTCCTCGAACTGCCGCCTCATACCGTTATCCAGTTCCTCAATGATCTTAAGCAGAGTCTCTTCTGCTTTCACCAGATCCTGGTGCTGCGCTCTCATGAATTCATACCGTTCGGAGACTTCCCTGTAATCCTCGATCGCATTGACATTGACGCTGCCCAGGGCCCTGACGGCGTTTTTCAGCTGTTCTGTCTGCTTCTTCATGTCGGAGAGAGAGGTCCACTGAGGATTTTTTAAGGCCTGAGCAGTGGTAAACGTAAGCTCATACTCGCTCCACATATATTCTACATGATGTTCCATCCGCTCTTCCAGCTTTTCCTTCTGACTCTGGAGGCGGAACAGTTCTTTGTCCAGGCGGCTCTGGCGTCCTGCCAGTTCTTCCCGCCTGTCAAACAGCTGTTTCTGTTCTTTTGATTTTTCGTCTTTCACGGCAGAGCAGGAGGCCGTCTCCTGCTCTGCCTGCCGGGCCTGTCCGTCAGCCTCCTGAATAAGGCCTTTCAGCTCCTCGATTTCCTGATTTTTTCTGGCAACAGCCTGGTCGCTGGCCTCGGTGCTGCCGGACAGCTGCTCCTGCTCTTCTTCCAGTTTTCGGATCTCGGCCCGGACACGGGATACATTCTCTTTTACAAACTGATATTTCTGCTGCAGATTGGCGTTTTCCAACTGTACTGCAGACAGATCTCTGGCCAGCTGTTCTCTCTGCTCCCGGGCTTCCTCCAGCTGTCCTGTCAGCTGTTCTATATCGCTGCTTTCCCGGCTGTTCTGCGTCTCCAGATCAATGACTCCTTCTGCCAGCTCCTTCTGATTTTTCTCAATCTCCCGGATCTGCTCTTTCAGATGGCGGTTTTCCAGAACCATGTCCTGAGAAGATTCAGAGATCTCCTGGATCTTGTCGTCCATCTGAGATACATTCATCTGGATCGTATTCTGCTCCAGATAAGATTTCTGGAGCTGCTGTTTTAACTGCTCCAGCTCTTCTCTCTGCTGTTCCAGCTGTCCCTCATTCAGGGTCAGTTCTTCCTGCAGCCGTTCGGCGGCCCGAAGGGATTTCCCGCAAAGCTCCTCCAGTTCGTCGATCTCTCTTTTTCGTCCCAGAAGATTGCTGGTATTTTTAAAAGCTCCTCCGGTCATGGAGCCTCCTGCGCTTAAGAGTTCCCCGTCCAGAGTGACGATCCTCAGACTGTACTGATATTTTCTCGAAAGGGCGATGGCGTGGTCAATATGATCTGTCACTACCACTCTCCCGAGGAGATATCTTACCAGGTTGTCATATTGGCTGTCCGCCTGTACCAGCTGACTGGCCAGTCCCAGGACACCAGGTTCCTTCAGAGCCTTTTCCTGAGTAAAGCCTCCCTTTTGCCCCACGCTGGTAAGGGGAAGAAATGTGGCTCTTCCATATTTGTTTTTCTTCAGATATTCGATCAGCTGCTTGGCCGTGGTCTCGGAATCCGTGACAATATTCTGAATACTTCCTCCGAGAGCCGTCTCGATGGCCGTCTCATATTCTTTCTGGGTGGTAATGATATCCGCCACCACGCCGTGAATCCCCCGGATCCTGTTTCTTACCTCCATGACCCGCCGGATGCTGTTGCCGTAACCCTCATAGCGCTCTGCAAGATTCCTGAGAGATTCCAGCTTGGTGCAGCCGGTGTGATATTCCTGCTGTCTGGCATTCAGATTCCGTGTAATCCTTTTTACTTCAGAATCCAGCTGGCCGATCCGGTCCTCGCACATCTCCCGGGCGGCCGTCAGTGCCGTCAGCTGTTCTGCCACCTGGTCCAGCTTTTTCAGTTCTTCCTTCTTCTGCTCTTCCTGGACCGACTCGTCGCTTTTGGACTTTAACAGTTTCTGAACTACCTCGGAACGGCGCACCTGGACCTGCTCCATCATGGCCTCGTAGCGCTGCTGTCTGGCTGTCAGGGAGGCCTTCTCGTTCATGGTCAGGATGATCCTGCTTTTTCCCGTCTCGATCTTCTGATCAAGAAGCATGATGGCCTCATCTGCCTGGCGGAGAGTTTCTTCCGCTGCCTCCTGGTTCTTCTGCCCTTCTTTTACATACCGGGAAATCTGCTCATTATCTGCCTCATACTCCCGGATCTGGGTCTGCCGTTCCCTGATCTCCCGTCCGATGGTGTTCAGCCGGGATCCGATATGTTCCGCGTTCATGCGTTCCGTGTTGATCTGCTCCAGAAGCACGTTGATCTGGCCTTCCAGACTGCTTTTCTGCATATTGGCCCGGCCTGTCCGGTTCTGGCTCTGGCGGATATTTTCATCCAGCTCCTCTAGCTCACGGCCCAGTTCTTCATATGTGATGCGGATCTGATCAGAGGCGGATCTGGTCTCTTCCAGGTCGCCGGACACGACAGAGGTATTGTCCTCCACCTCTTTCAGCCGGATCCGGATCTCTTCGCTTTCGCTGAGGAATACGTTGACCTCATAGTTTTTCAGTTCTTCTTTCAGACGGAGATATTCTCTGTCTCCGACTGCTTCGCCAAAGGTCCTACCTGCTTCTCCAGCTCTGACAGAATGTCGTTGACCCGGACCAGATTCTGCTTCTCATCCTCCAGTTTTTTCTGAGCAATGGCTTTGCGACGTTTAAATTTGACGATGCCGGCGGCTTCGTCAAAGAGTTCTCTCCTGTCTTCCGGCTTGCCGCTTAAGATCTTGTCGATCTGTCCCTGGCCGATAATGGAGTATCCTTCTTTTCCGATACCGGTGTCATAGAACAATTCATTGATATCTTTTAGCCGGCAGGCACTTCCGTTGATCAGATACTCGCTCTCCCCGGAACGGTAGATCCGTCTTGCTACGGTGACCTGGTCATAGTCAATGGCCAGCTGATGATCAGAATTGTCCAGGGTAATGGCCACATAGGCAAATCCCTGAGGTTTTCTGGTCTCTGTTCCGGAAAAGATCACATCCTGCATACTGGCGCCTCTCAGCTGCCTGATCCTCTGTTCTCCCAGTACCCAGCGGACGGCATCGGCAACATTGCTCTTTCCGCTTCCGTTAGGCCCCACGATTCCCGTGATGCCGTTATGAAATTCAAACAGGATCTTGTTTGCAAAGGATTTAAATCCCTGTACTTCAATGCTTTTTAAATACATGTTTCACCTGTTTTCTTCTTCTCTTAGTTTTAAGATTCCCCGGTAGGCAGCCATACTCTCTGCCGCCTTCTTGGTCCGGCCGGTTCCCCGTCCCACTTCTTCCTCTCCTATCAGGGCTCTGGCCTCAAAGATTTTGTTATGGTCCGGTCCCTCTTCCCGGATCAGCTCATAGCTTAAGGGGTTTTCACCCATAGCCTGGACCATTTCCTGTAAAATAGTCTTGCTATCAAAAAAGAGCTGTTTATGCTCAATATCATTTAATATAAACCGGCTGATAAACTCTTTTGCACTAGCAAAACCACCATCCAGATAGATCGCTCCGATCAGTGCCTCCATGGCATCGGATACGACGGAATTTCTCTCACGCCCTCCTGTGGCCTCTTCCCCTTTTCCCAGAAGCAGATAATCTCCCAGAGAAAGATCACCGGCACACAGGGCCAATGTGGGTTCACAGACGATACTGGCCCGCATCTTGGTCAGGTCTCCTTCCGGCAGTTTCTTATACTTGTGAAAGAGAAAATCACTGGATACCACCTCCAGCACCGCATCTCCCAGAAATTCCAGCCGTTCATTGCATCTGGATTTGTCCATATGATGCTCATTGGCATAAGAGCTGTGGGTCATAGCCTGAAAAAGCAGTTTTTTATTCTGAAATTCGTATCCTGTCTTTTGTTCCAGTTCTCGCAACTGTCGATTCATGTGTGTCTCCTTTTAAGAAGGAAAAAGCCCCTGAACCAGGGCTTTTTCGTATGTTGCCTTCCTTAATTTAGCGCATTTTTGATCTGCTCAACGGCATCGCCTACGGTTACGATCTTCTCTGCTTCTTCCTGGGGGATCTCGATATCGAACTGCTCTTCAATAGCGGCTACAATCTCAAAGATATCCAGAGAATCTGCCCCCAGATCATCCACGAATGTAGTGGATGTGGTGATATCATCTTCACTTACATTCATTACCTCCGCGATAATCCCCTGTAACTTTTCAAACTCCATATAAATCATTCCTCTCTTTCTTCATTGTTTTCCTGCTCTTTATTTGGCAGCAGGCTCTCCTTTATTTTTTCATTGATCTGCTGTTCCTTAAAGGTGACGCACTGGAGGATGGAATTGCAGACTTCATTGGCCTTGGAATTGCCGTGAGTCTTAACCACCAGTCCTTTCAGGCCCAGCAGCGGCGCTCCGCCGTACTGGCTGGCATCGAAGGCCTTCATGGTCTCCTTTAAAGCCGGTTTCACCAGCAGGGCGCCTATTTTGCTCCGGAGACTTGTCATCATCCCCTGCTTCACCATACCGATGAGGGTAGCGCCTACTCCTTCATACAGCTTCAGGATCACATTGCCCACAAAAGCCTCGCTGACAATAACGTCGGCCCCGCCGTGAGGGATCTCTCTGGCCTCGATGCTCCCGATGAAGTTGATGTCTTCACAGGCCTTTAGAAGAGGAAAGGTCTCTTTTACCAGGGCGTTGCCCTTCTCCTCCTCGGCGCCGATATTGACGATAGCCACTCTCGGATGCTTAATGCCTATGACATGCTCCATGTAAATAGAACCCATCCTGGCAAATTGTACCAGATGAGAGGGCCTGGCGTCAACATTGGCTCCGCAGTCAATGAGAAGAGATACTCCCTTCTCCGTGGGGATCAGAGGTGCCAGGGGGGGACGTTCTACTCCCTTGATTCTCCCTACGATCACCTGACCGCCGACTAAGACGGCCCCGGAGCTGCCTGCTGACACGAAAGCATCCGCCTCCTGCCGCTTTACCAGATTCATGCCCACCACAATGGAAGAGTCCTTCTTCTTGCGGATGGCATTTACCGGCGGCTCCTCCGTCTTGATCACTTCGGAGGCATGGACGATGGTCAGCCGGTCAGCCGGATAGGTATAAGAGGTCAGCTCCTGTCTGATCTTATCCTCCCGGCCCACCAGGATCACACGGACCTGTTCCTTCTTATTCAGTGCATCCACGGCTCCTTTGACCATCTGCGCCGGAGCATAATCTCCGCCCATAGCATCTACTGCTATCTTTATCATATCGTGATACTCCTTTCGGCCCGAGGGAGGGCCTGAGATAATCTATTACATAATATACTAGATATCGTTTTATAAATCAATACTGTTTTTTTACTCCTTCGCCATCTCCGCCAGGTCCTGCCCCTTAAGCGCCCTCTCCAGAAGCTCCGGCAGCTTCTGTGGATTGCAGGCGAAGCAGGGGATCCCCATGCGGGCCACCTTCTCCGCCATCTGGGCGTCATAGTAAGGCTTCCCGCCGTCGGCGATAGCCAGAAGGCACACCACTGTCACTCCGCTCTCTTTGAGCTCCCCAAGCCGTCTTACAAGGGCTGCCCGGTTTCCCCCTTCCATCAGGTCGCTGACCAGGAAAAACAGAGTCTTCTTAGGGTTCTCCACAAACCGGCTGCAGTAGGCCACGGACTTGTCGATATCCGTGCCTCCCCCCAGCTGAAATCCGAACAGCAGATCCACCGGGTCGTCGCATTTTTCCGTCAGATCCACCACCTGGGTGTCAAAGGCCACGATCCTGGTCTTCACTGACGCCATGCTGGCCAGGATACAGCTGATGATGGAGGAATAGATCACCGATTCTCCCATGGAACCGCTCTGGTCCACGTCCAGGATGATGGTATACTTGTTGGCCGCCGTGGTGGAGGTGCGGTCAAAGAAATAATAATGCTCCGGGATGATCTTTTTTAACTCCGGCCTGTAATTCTTGATTCCTCTTCTTATGGTGGTGGGAAAATCCAGGGCCGAGGCGGAGGGAATGGGGGAATGCTGCCTCTTGTTCACCGCCGCCGTCACCGCTCTTCTGATATCGCTTTCCAGAAGTTTGTTGATCTCCTCCACGATCTTTTTCATAAATTCCCGGACGCTCTCCTTGCTCCGTTTGGGCACCTGGTCTTTCAGGAGGAGGATGGTGGTGGCCAGATTCATATCCGGCTCCAGGTTCTCCAAAAGCTCCGGCTCAAAGATCAGCTGTTTTAATCCGCACCGCTCCATGGCGTCCGCCTGTACGATCTTTACCAGATCTTTGTCAAAAAGGGTTCTCACATCCCCCAGCCATCTGGTGATCTGAGGATTGGAAGGCCCGTGGCCTGCCCCTCTTCCTCCTGGTCCGAATCCGCCCTGGGAAGTGTTGTTGTAGATACAGGCCAGGGCCTGGTCCATGAGCCACTGCTCCTGGGAAAGGGAAAGTCCCTCTCCCCCGTTCATCTTGTCAAACCCTTCTTCACTGTCCTGGCCCAGGATGAGACGCCACCTGGTCACGCGCTCCTTTAATTTCTCGTCAGATATCCCCAAAATCAAAATCCTCCAATCCTTCCAGCATCTCCATGGCATCGTCTGTCAGACTCTCATTGAGAATCTCGCTGACCTGTTCCGGGTTTACCTGCCAGATCTCTCCCAGATTCTCCGCGATCTGATTCTTCTCCATGGAAGAAAAATCCGCGAAAGCCCGGCGCAAAAACAGCAGAGCCCTCTTAAATTCTTCCTCATCCAGGGTATCCAGATATCCGCTCAGCTTCTCCCACAGGGTAAGGCGGGCGATGAGGGCATAGTGATTTCTGGAAGACAGTCCGGCGAACCACCCGGCTCCCAGTTCCGCCGGGATTCCTCTGGAGAGACGCCGCTCCACCTCCCGTCCCAGCTCCTCGCTGTCCATGATCCCCTGCTCTAAGAGGATGGAGGCAGCCAGCCCGGAAAGCCGGGTATTTAAGTCGTCTCTGGCGGCGATCTGTCCCAGGACATCTAAGAAACGGTCACTGTCCAGAAAATCATGGGTCACGCTGACTGTCTGAAGACAGCCTATGGCTGTGGCCAGGGCCCCTGCCGCCCCGTCGTCACAGGCGCATTCTCCCGGCAGGATCAGGCAGGCCCGAAGAAACAGCTGAGACAATATGGGGATCAGAGGCCTCCGGTCCAGTTTTCGGATATCTCCGTACTGGATCACCACCGACAGGCTTCCCGCCGTGTCAGCAATCTCGGCCACCGTCGCGGCGTCCACGGCCATGGCCTGGAGATGGTCCAGAGCCGCCGACACCATGACAGGCATGCCGCAGTAGAAGGCCTCCTCCACGATCCCGGCCATCCCGGCGATCCCCTGACTCTCCTCCATCCGGTTTTTCAGCTCAAAAGCTGCCGCCTGCTCCACCGTATCGCCTTTTAACACCGCCTCCACGATCTGGATCTCCGCCTCCGGCGTCCACCTTAAGTTCCACTGTTCCGCCCAGGTGGCATTGTCCTGGCGGGCTTTCTGGACCTGGGCAAACTGGATACCCAGCACCCTCAGTCGGTGGAGGAAAAAGGACCGCTCCAGATCGAGAAAAGCCGCTTTTTTCGTCTTGACCCTTAAGTTTTCCCTTAAGTCCAGGGAAAGCTCCGAGGCTGTGACGGATTTATATTTTTCCAGTTTCAGTTCCTTTAATTTCTGATAGAAATCCCTCTGTATGGAGGTCTGGCTCACCCCCTGGGGAAGGCTTCCGATCTTGGTGCCGATCTCCGTATCAGCGGCCGCCAGGGCTAATTCAGAAAAGGAACCGTGGCCCATACAGGTAATGGCCCCATCCCGCAGATCCTTAAGGGTGGGGATCCTGCCGTCGTGAAGTCCGGCCAGGGCCCCCGCCAGTCTGGCCGCCTCCAGAACCTCAGCCGAGGATACCACCCCGCCGTGATTTCTCTGAAACGCCGCCAGGCCCGTGAGATACCGCCTGGCCCCGAAGTCCGGCTCCTTCCTCAAAAGTCCCTGCCACAGATATTCGTAGTAAGCCGGAGCCCGGTTTCCGGCGCCATAGCCGGAATGCTCTGAAAGCCGGTAGTAGGAATAGGGCATCAGGGTCTTCATGGACTCCAGCCGGGGAAGAGCCTTCAGATCTTTGTCCGTCATAGCCGGAGCCCCGCCCAGAATCCCATCCACATGGTAGGCTCCCGTGATAACCACGATCTTTTCGGGCAAAATTCCTTCCTTTACGGCCTCCTCAATCTGCCTTCTCATAAAGGCCTCCCGGACCAGATTTTCTGCATGGTCCCTGACGCTTCTGGAATCCAGCTGCCGCAGGGAGCGGCCGAACTCTTTGGCTCCCATCTCATACCCGGCAGCGTCTACGGCCTGCTCCATGGTCCGCTCCCAGAAAGTCTCGTGGTCCTTGTCCTGGCACTGTCTGTCGAGGGCCCGGTAGACGTCGAATTCTTCCTGGTCTTGGTTCCTCTCCGGGTCCTCCGCCTCTGTCTCCCGGCCCGCCGCTTTCCCGGCGTATTGTCCCTGGCCGCTCCCAGCCTCCTCCGTCTCTGCCTCCCGCTCTTTGGCTTTCCCGGTCTCCGCCTCCCATAAAGCCGCCTCCCTGGCCTCTCTGGCGGCTCTCATGCCAAGAAACACCTCTGAGGGCAGGTCGCAGAACCGGCACCCGCATCCGTGTTCCCTGGCCCAGAGAAGAGCCTGATATTCCGGGGAATACTCAGCGAAGGGATAGAGGATGGTTCGGATGGGAAGCTCTTTTGTGTAAGCCATGACAGCAACCGGAGGCTTTACCTCTTCTGCCCCCAGGTCTTCGATCAGTTCCGTGAAATCACAGGGGCCCTCGATAAGAACCAGCCCGGGGTCTGTCCGATCCAGAAATTCCCGCACATAGTAAGCCCCCGCGGGGGAGAGATGGCGGATTCCAAATACAAAAGGCTGTCTCTCCATCAATGATTTAACTCCTTGCACTCTTTATAGAGGGAAAGCCATCTGGAACCCCTCTTTTTCATGATGTTCTCCAGATACTCTTCCCACACCTTCTGATCCTTCTCGTCCTCTTTTACCACAGCCCCCTGAAGACCGGCGGCCAGGTCGTAATCCGTGATGTTTCCGTTGCCGAAGCTCCCCGCCAGAGCCATGCTGTTGGCCAGAAGGGATATGGCCTCCGCCGTGGACAGCACTCCTGTGGTGGTCTTCAGCTTCTGCTTTCCATCCAGAGTTGCCCCTGCCCTCAGCTCCCGGAAAATGGTACACACCTTCTCCACCACTTCCGTCTCCGGCAGTTTGGCGTTCAGGTCCAAGCTCTCCGACAGCTGGGCGATCCTGGTCTTCACGATCTCCATCTCCGCCTCCAGATTCTCCGGAGCCGGGAGAACCACGATGTTAAACCGCCGCTTCAAAGCCGCCGACATCTCGTTAACTCCCTTGTCCCTGGTGTTGGCCGTGGCGATGACGGAAAATCCCTTTCTGGCAGGGACCTCGATGCCCAATTCCGGCACGGAGATTCGCTTCTCCGACAAGATGGAGATCAGGGCATCCTGAACCTCTGAGGCGCACCTGGAGATCTCCTCCACCCTGGCGATGGCTCCCTCTTCCATGGCCCGGTACACGGGGCTGGGAATCATGGCCTCTTTCGACGGTCCGCTGGCGATGAGCATGGCATAGTTCCAGGAATACTTGATCTGCTCCTCCGTGGTTCCGGCAGTTCCCTGGATCACCCTGGTGGAATTGCCGTTGATGGCAGCCGTCAAATGCTCCGACAGCCAGGACTTGGCTGTCCCCGGCTCCCCGATGAGAAGAAGGGCCCGGTCCGTCACCAGGGTGGAGATGGCGATCTCCACCAGACGCTCATGGCCGATGTACTTGGGGGTGATCTCCACCCCTCCGCTCTCTCCTCCGCAGATGTAGGTAAGCACCGACTTGGGCGACATGTGCCAGCCTGTGGGCACCGGATATTTCTCATTGGCGATCAGGGCATCGATCTCTCTCTGAAACAGCTGCTCCGCAGGCAGCCTTTGAATATGATTGTTACTCATAGTTTCCTCCAAATTCATGTTGATTTTTATAACTGTTCTATTTTACAGGAATGCTTCTTTGTCTTCCTGCTGTAGCTGATACCCACAGCCAAAACACGGCCCGTAATTTTCGGTTTTTCTCCCAGTTTTCCCTTGAAACGAAGAGCGTAATTCTTGTTCTTAATCTGCTGAATCGCTTTTTGAGGCGTACTGTCTACTTTCAATTCAAGAATGATCGCGTCATTTCCGCGGAATTGAGGATAGAAAATAAAATCCACATATCCCACTCCTGCCTTATCTTCTCTCTCCACACGATACCGGTCTCTGGCTGCCAGATAGACAAGATTGACGACGGCTGACAATTCGATCTCACTGTTGTAAGAAAAAAGCGGTGATTCCGTATTATGGGCAAATGTCAATATCTCTGTCATAGTCTTGGTGTCTCCCGAAAGAGTGGCCTCCAGCATTTTTTCCGATTCTCTGGCCAAGCTGTACACATATCCAAGGGAGTCTTTTGTCATCAGAAGATTTTGAAACTGTTTCATGATCTCCCGATTAGGTATAAAAACCTTCCCATCTTCATAGGTCAGCAGACCATATACCACCATAGCAGAATAAATCTCGTCCTTTGTTTTCAGTTCCATAGATACTGCCGCGTAATTCTGAATTTCCGCCTTAATACCTTCCCCTGCTGTCATGAGAACCATATCTTCCCGAACGTCATCGATATTATTTCTGATATAATAAAAGATTTCATCATACGGCCCTGAACTGGTCCAATAATCAGCCAGCTCATTATCCCCTAAGGCGCTGAGAATGGAACGGGGATTGTAGATCCTTTTTCCGCTGGCCGTGTGATAGCCATCATACCATATACGCAGATCCTCTCTGGATATCTCCGGATTTATGGATTCTGTCTGATAGATTTCAAAAAGCCGGTCTACCTCTTCATCTAAAAACCCAAAATACTCGCTGAATTTTTTCTTGGTAGCCATGTCATATTCCAGAAACATATTGAGTTCTGAACCACTTGAGTATTTTGTGATTGGGAGCACGCCTGTCATATAGACCAGTTCCGCGTATACCTTTCCTTTTAAAAGTGACTTTAAGAAAAGCAGATATTCTTTCTGCTGATCCTCCGTGATAAACGGCATATGGAAGATGGCATCCCACTCGTCAAGGACAAAAATAAACTTCTGCCCGGTTTTTTGAAAAATATCTGTTAAAATATCCCAGACCGCGTGTTCTTCATCAACTGGCAGTTCCTTATATTCCTGGCATAGATCGTATTTCAGTCCGCTGAGAATACGTGTGATATAATCATCATAAGACACACACTTCTCAGGCACCTCGCTGAAATCAATGTAGATTACATTATGTTTATTCAGATGGTTCTTGTAATCCTTCCATTTCCCGATTCTGAGATTGTGAAATACTTTCTGTCCATCTGCCGCCTTCCCGAAAAAAGCTCCAACCATATTGGCCATAACGGTTTTTCCAAAACGGCGGGGTCTTGTAATGCAAAAAAACCGTTTTTCTCTTCCCAGAGACGGAATCAATTCTGATATCAGCCATGATTTGTCTACAAAATATGGATCCAAAGCCATGGACTTAAACATTTCAAAAGGGACTTTACTGTTCAAAAATCTCCCCATATTATCCGCTCGTTTCCTCCTTACAAATCTCCCGCCAAAATCCCGTTTTTCAGCTTATCCCGCCACATCTCCAGGACTCCTACGCCGATTCTGGCCTTCTTCCCATAGCTCCTTATAAGGCTGTCCAGCTCCTGGGACAGCTCTTCACTGCTCATAGGCAGTTCTGCCAGAAGCTCTCTGATCTCATAGGTAGCGATGTGGTCATTCTTCTTTCCCGTGAGAGCCAAAAGGCCCTTGTAATCCTTCCAGCCGCATCGTTTCAGCATCCGTATGTCAGCGGCCACGGTTCCCCGCAGTCTGGCTCCCTGATAAAAATAGTTCCCATAAGCTTCTTTCAGCTCTTCCATGTCAGGGCGGAACAGACCTGCCACCATGGCGTCATAGCCATTGTCATAGCTGCTTCTCACCTGTCTCCGAAGCCGGGTATCAAACCGGTCCTTTGACTGTAACAGAAGGGGATACCACCGGGTGTCCAATCCGTTCTCAAGTCTGGTAATGACTGTCCGGAAACGGATGGGGGAGTCCCAGGATTCCCGGTACACCACATAGCCGCCTTCCTGCTCATCGTACCGCAACCGCATGAGAACCTGGTAGATTCCCAGAGGATCCTTCTTTTTGCCGCCAATATCCTTTCCCGTATCCGGAAGACCCGCTGTCCTTACATATGGACTGAACCTGTCATAGACCGCCTCCGGGCTCTTGGTCAGCAGATCCACCCAGAACACGGACTGAAGAAACCGGTCTCCGTAATCCCTATACAGTTCCTCCGCCGTCCGGCACAGATTCTCCGGCTGCTCCTCCATGAGAGAAGTCCACAGATTATCTGCCGTCTCCTTTGGGATTACCTGACAGACCCGCTTGTAGCAGGCACACAGCCGGGGAGAAGACTTCCTCTGGGCTCCTCTCCACAGATCGTACAAAAGCTGCCGGTCTTCCTCTTTCAGCTCCTTTAGTTTGAGATTTGACACATCAAAGGTATCCAGCCACTGCTCCAGATGTTCCCCTATCAGATCCGAGGCCCACTGGGTTCTGGAATCCTGAAGATAGTCCACAGCCTTGCCTGGCTTCTTCTCCATCTGCTTTCTCCAGAACTCCCTGGCCCCTTCCCCGTTCATATGGGTCAGAGCGCAGAGGGCCGCCTCTTTCACCTTCCCCTTCTCCGATTTCACCAGATCCAGCAAAAGCTTCTCATTATCCTCTCTGTGCCTCAGCGCCCGTACAAGCTCTTCCTTTACTTCCTTCGAGGCTTTCGGAAGGGCCTCCACATAGAAATCATTTTCCTCTCCCCCGGCGATAGCCGATATCAGTTCCGCCCGTCTGGCCATATCCCGCTTTCCTTCCGGGTCAAATCCCTGCTTTAACAGAGGAAGGATCTCCTGGCCCTCATCCAGAAGCCATCCGGCCACCATGTCCGCCAGATCCCCGTAACTGTCCCCCAGTGCCTTCACCATAAGATGTCTGATTCTGAAATCTCCGAAAATCTCCGGCTTCTCCTCATGGGCATCCCGGATGACAGCGTATCTGCCGCTTCCTGTTCCCCGAAACGCCTCCAGCACCGGGGCCAGCTGGCTGTAGGGAATATTGACGGGGATTCCTTCCTGTCGGTCTTTGACGTCAATCTTCTGCCATTCCCCCTCTTTTAAAAGCCCTCCCTGAGTACACAGAACCGCATCCAGAAGGGCCATGGTATCTAAAACCGCCGCCGTCCTGTCCTCACACTCCAAAGCGACGGCTTTCTGGGCCATCTGACAGATCTTTCCGAACACCGGGGAAGCCTTGGCCAGAGGAGCCATCTGCTCCA
>CAJUJV010000024.1:15706-24331 GCA_910586845.1 uncultured Hungatella sp. | reverse complement strand
CGGAAATCCTCCCCGATCAGACCGGTCCCTGCCACCGCCGCTGTCTTCAACCGGTCTCTCAACTCATAAACCACACTCAAATTCATAGTCTGCTCCTTTTATTATCACTGTTCCACTGAAATCAGCCATACAGATCCTGTCTCTTACTCTCTCCATATCACCGTATCCATCTGTCCGCCTAATTGGAGGGGATAACTTTCCATCACCATTCCGTCATAACGGACCCTGATCCGATCACCTGCGGCGGCCGTCTTTTTCTGTTCCTCATTGAGTCCCACCAAGACCTGATCCCCGGAACTTCTGATGGGCCATCCATTTTCCACCGATACCAGGGCCGACTCGCCGTACAGTTCCGTGATCACTCCCTCAAAAGTCTCACCCTCAAACACAAGACGAGGATATTCCCCTTCTGTCCTGAGAGTCAGCAGGTCCATGGCTTCACTGAGCATCACATAGCTACACCTTCTGTCAAACCGTCTCCCCAGATCGACTCCGTACCCCAGACTGGTCCCATATCCGCAGATACCGCACACAACCCGGTTCTCTCCCGAACCGCTGTCATAGTCCACGAAGATCAGCTGAACCATGCCTTCATTTACCGTCTCCTGCAGATGTTTCCCGGAGCATCCCATGGCCTGGGCCATCTCATCTCTCGTGGTGTAGGGATCAAAGGTATATACCTGGTCCCACAAAAAGGGCGTCAGCTCCGACAGTTCCACACAGTCCCCCTCCTGAGCCTGGGCTGCCCACTGTTTTACTGCTTTGGAAAATGCCCGGTTATTGCGGCTCACCGGATCCAGGGTGCCAAAGACCCTGTTGAAGAGAAACACTGCCGCCCCGCCGGTGACGACCAGCAGGACCATGCCTGCCATGACTTTCTTTTTTCCGATCATATTCTTCCCCTGCCTTCTAATATAACAGCCTATAAATCCCGTCTTCCTTAATAACGCTGCATGGATGGATTCCCATCTGCCGGTCCTCGGAGTCATAGTATGCCAGCCCGAAGAGCACTCCCTCTCTGTAGAGAGAAGGATGGGGAAGCAGGGGGATCATGGAAACCGTATCCTCCATCCCCTCCGGACTGCGCAGTTTGACCCTGTTCCCGCTGTGATCCCTCATGGCATAGACCATGGTTTCCTCTTCCCTGCCAGCCCCTTCCTTTTCGGCCTCTCTGTTTTCGCTGCCGCCGTCGCTGGCTATCGGCCCAACTTTCACCATACCGATTTCCTCATAGGACACCAGAACAGGACAGTATCCCTGAGACAATGTATTTTTTATTTCATTTTTCACCGCCTTCATGGCCGTGGGAAGATCCCTATAAGCATTTTCCATGATTCCTGTATAGACTGTCTCCGGTATATCCTCATAGGATGCGGATTCCCACCGGACTCTCCTGTCCGTGGTGCCGGGATAATAGCTGAGGACCGGGATCCGCAGAAGTCCGAAACAGGAATCCTCCTGCTTTACATACTTCAGGGCCTTCACCGGGCGGTAATTACAGGTGTGAACGATCTGTCCGTCATCCACATCCACCCAGTATCCCTTGTCGATGTACTCTTTTCTGGCAGCGTCAAAGGAAACCTGAAAGGACAGCTGTACCAGACGGGCCTGTTCCTTCTTAAGACCCAGGTCATTTAACTGCTCCAGCTTCCAGATCCCTCCCAGCTCCTCGTAGAGTTCATCGTCGTCTGCCTCGGGGCTGTCACTGTCCAGTTTGTACTGGAGGTAACTCTGAGCCTTTTTCTCCAGGGCCCGAAGCTTTTTGAGAATCTCCACCCCGTTTTCATAGTGGCTCGGGTTCTGGTCTTTCTGGCAGGCCTCCATTTCCAGGATCAGCCGGTTCAGATACACCAGAGGGCCGGGCAGATAGTAATCCCCCAGCTGCTTTGCCAGGTCCCGGTAAGTCTTTAAAGACACGCTTCCCATGGCCGCCAGTCCGCCTTTCATCAGCCCGTCTGTCAGCTGCCTCAAAAGCTCAAGACCCTCCAGCTGCTTTTTAATCTTCTTTGTCCTGGCCGCCTTTGAGGCCTTTTTGCTCCTCTCCGTGGCAGGCTTTTTTTCTCCTGACTGCTTCCCCGCCTCCCTGGCCTCTTTCTTCTCCCTCTTGTCCAGAATATCCTGGGGGATCTCCGTCAGGGCAAATTCTTTTCCCGCCGCCATGGCGTAGAGCAGCGCCAGGCTGTGCTTACAGGGAAACTGCCGGCTGGGACAGCTGCATCGAAACACCGGATGCTCCTCATCTATGTAGTCCGCTGACACGATATAATTATTCTTTCCGCTTCCCTTGCATTCCCCCATATAAAAGCTGTCGTCCTCAGACCTTTTCAGAGACACGAACCCGCCCCCTGAACATATCTTTCTGCCATTGGCCGCCGCGTTGGCATTGGGCGCCAGAGCGGCGATCTCCTGTTCCTTTACTGTTCTCATATCCTCTCCTGTCTGCCGGTAAAACGGCTGTTTCTTTATCCATTATCATACCACTGTAGGGGAAATGGTGTAAAGCCATATTTGGTAAAATGGCACCACAAGAAACGCTTTACATCCTTTCTCTTTCCTATTATAATGAAGACAAGAACATTGATGACTGGTTGTTACAGATATATAAAGAAAAGAGCTGATGATATGCCAGAGATAGAAATGCTGAAAATCTCCGTTGAGGAATTTTCCAGAGTGCAGCGCTATATGAGGCTGTCAGATAAGAACTCGGAAGCCTATGCCGAGATGAAAGAACGATATATTGAATTAAAAGTCATCCTGACAGCCTCGGGAATCAACCTCACGGAACTGGACAGGATCAAGGAGTGATCAGGGACAGCATTCGAGCAGGGGAAGGTTCCCCTGCTCACTGCATAAGGACAAGTCTATCTATAGAATTGCTTCTAATCGATATATCATAGATGGTGTGTCTTTTCCATGCTCATAAACGTATATGCTTTTACAACACGGGCATCTCCAGACCTCATATTTTGGCAGAGGAATCATCCACGGCTGGATACTGTCACAATCGCATATTTCGCTCCACTCTTTATCTGTATATACAACTAATTCTATATCGTTAGGAGCTTCATGATTATTTAATTCAGCTCCACAGGTACAGGTCATTCTTGCCATAATACATAATGCCTCCCATTCGTTGTATGGTTGCTATTATTTTTAACAAAACACTTTACACTTTGGTCATACGGAAAATTATTTTTGGACAAATCAGCAGTCTTATGATTGTACATCATAACAGCGGTTAATCCGCCTAAAGTAAGACTGCCTTTTACAACAAAAACTAAATTTGATACTCTGGAAGTTTACTTTACTGATATGCTGAAAAATATGGTTTTTGAGCATAAGAGATATGCTTGCCTAAAGCCAGCCTGTCAGATATTTGGTCAGCGCGGATAAAAGGCCATAAGCCAACTACTCAAAGATAAATGATATCCGCCTGATACAATTTATCGACGATCTCTTCTGTGGTAACCTTATTTCCTGACATAATGGTTCCGATGATATCCCGATTGGGAACAGAGGCGGATATCTGAGAAATCCATTCTCCTACTTCCTGATCATTCCCTGATCCCATTCGGATCTTCTCCACATAGTCGTGGATTTCCTCCCTGCTTAACCTGACCATTTTTTTAGGCTGCTTTAAATCCAAAGATACATTATAATCACCGCAATATCTCAATAATAAATTCTCAATAATATCCACAGCCTCTTTTCTTTTTCTCGTAACATATTCTCTCACAGGTTCTGACCAATTCTCATCAACGATTACCTTGATATGAAAGGCCCCCGACGGATCCATATCAGGATACCACCCCAGGTCAATTCCGATCAGGTACTGCCTGTTTTTTCTTTTCAGATATAAGATATCCTCGGTGAAATCCATCCATATATCGCTGTTGTCCGGATAATCTTCTATGTCCGTCTCCATAAATTTATTAAATACGATTTCCCAACCTGCCGGGATCCGCAGTGGCTGTAATTTTATCATGGTCGCCCTCTCTCTTCATAGATTGACTTGTCTTTTGGGATTGTTCTACACAATATCCGCGAACCCGCATCCTGCCACCTCCGCCAGATCCAGGGGCGACAGTTCAATCTGAAATCCCACCTTGCCTGCGCTGACAAAAATCTCGTCGTACTGCCTGGCCGTCTGGTGAATAAATGTAGGAAACTGCTTCTTCATCCCCACAGGCGAGCATCCCCCATGAACATACCCGGTGAGAGGCAGCAGTTCTTTCTGTTTTATCATGCTTATGGACTTTTCCTGTGCCGCTTTGGCCCCTTTCTTCAAATCCAGCTCCTCTTTGACCGGGACCACAAAAACATAGTGCTGCCCCGACTTTCCCTGAGTCACCAGTGTCTTAAAAACCTTATTGGCATCCTCACCCAGGATCCCGGCTATATCCTCCCCGCTCAAGGTGGCGTCGGGCTCGTATGTGTGGCTCACATAAGCGATCTTCTTTCCGTCCAGCACACGCATCACATTGGTCTTGTCATTGTTTTTCATGGTCTGATACCTCCTCTGTCTCCAGACTTTCCCGGCCCCGTCAGAGCCACGCACTATCCCCTGGTTCCACACCCTACATTCCGAACTCTGCCAGCAGTCTGTCAAACCGTACACGTTCTTTCTCTTTCACAGGCTTTGACAGATCGTTCATACAGTGATGGATCACATCTGCATCCTTCAGCACCTCATCCATGGGGCTGTCTGTCACCAGTTTATCGTCGTGATGGTAAATGGCAGAACAGACCAGGTCTGTTTCCTCCTCATTGGTCAGTCTAAGCTCATGGAGAATCTCTCTGGCAAGCTCATGGTCCACATAGTTTCTTAATTCTTTCAGTCTTCCCATCTTCCAATGCTCTCCATTCCAGCCCCGGCGGATCCTCCCTGAATCCGCCTGTGTTTTTATCAAAAGCATAGCATATGCCAATGATTCTATCAAGTATTTTTAACCCCAATCTCTCTATTTTCCATTTTTCCTGTTTTTCCCTTCATTAGGGTAGAGGAATTTGCTGGAAAATGTGATAAACTGGTTTCACCATTGATTTTATCAATTATTTTGTATGAAAAGGAGTGTTTATCATATGGCTATTCTCTTCAACGAAAAAGCAAAGACCCTGACCCTTCACACGAAAAACACCTCATACCAGATGAAGATCGGCAACCTGAACTATCTTCTCCATCTTTATTACGGCCCCTCCATAAAGGACCCGGATATGAGCTACCAGATCATGCAGTACGACCGGGGCTTTTCCGGCAATCCCTACGAGTCCCGGAACGCCCGCACCTTCTCCCTGGACGCCCAGCCCCAGGAATTCTCCACACAGCAGCAGGGAGATTTCCGCACAGCCAGCATCGAGGTGGTAAACGGTGACGGCAGCTACTCTTTTCACGGAAAGGCCGCTGACTACCGGATTGTCAGGGGAAAATATAAGCTGGACACCCTGCCCTCTGTGTTCAACAGGGACAAGGACACGGCAGACACTCTGGAGGTAACTCTTTTGGACCAGGTGAGCCATGTTCAGGTGACTCTGCTCTACGGCGTGTTTGAGGAGGCTGACATCATCACCCGTGCGGTGAAGGTGACCAATCAGGGAGACAGGCCCATACATCTGAAAAAAATCATGTCCCTGTGCCTGGACTTTTTAAACGGAGCCCGTATGGACCTGGTGAGCCTTCCGGGCCGCTATGGCCAGGAGCGTCAGGTAGAACGGCAGCACATGACCCACCACATCCACACCATCGGCAGCGTCCGGGGTTCCTCCAGCCACCAGCAGAATCCCTTTGTGATCCTCTGCGACCGGGAAGCCACGGAGGACTATGGCAGCTGCTACGGATTCTCTCTCATGTACAGCGGAAACTTCCTGGCTGAGGCGGAACTGGACCAGTACGACCAGCTGCGCCTAGTCATGGGGATCCATCCCAAACAGTTTTCCTATGAGCTGAAACCCGGCGATACCTTTGAAGGCCCCGAGGTGGTCATGGCCTTTACCACCCATGGATTTACGGCCTTAAGCCACATTTACCACGACTTTTACCGCTCCAACCTCTGCCGCAGCAAATTTGTCCAGGACGTGGAGCGGCCGGTGCTGATCAACAGCTGGGAAGCCGCCTTCATGAACTTTGACGACGTGAAGCTGGTGGAGATCGCCAAGGCGGCCAAGAACATGGGGGTGGACCTGCTGGTCATGGACGACGGATGGTTTGGCAAGCGGGACGACGACAACAGCGGTCTGGGGGACTGGTATGTCAATGAAAATAAGATCCGTTGCGGCCTTCACAGACTGGTGGAACAGATTAATGACCTGGATATGAAATTCGGCATCTGGTTCGAGCCGGAGATGGTGTCCGAGGACAGCGACCTCTACCGGGCCCACCCGGAATGGGCCATGGAGATCCCAGGACGCCACGGCGTCCGCAGCCGGAACCAGCTGGCCCTGGACATGAGCCGCAAGGAGGTTCAGGACTATCTCATCGAGAAGATCAACGCCATCCTGGATGACGCCAATATCTACTACGTAAAATGGGACATCAACCGCTCCCTGGCGGACATCTGGTCCAACGCCCTGCCGCCTGAGAGGCAGGGAGAGGTCTACCACCGCTATATCCTGGGACTGTACCGGGTGATGGACGAGATCATTTTAACCCACCCGGACATCCTGTTTGAGGGCTGCTCCGGAGGCGGAGGCCGCTTCGACCCGGCCATGCTCTCCTACTATCCCCAGTACTGGGTCAGCGACAACAACAACCCCATTGACCGGTTAAAGCTCCACTACGGCACCTCCTTCGTGTACCCCACCAGCGCCATGGGGGCCCACATCTCCGACAGCGGCAGGTTCGTCCCCTTAGAGACCAAGGCCGTGGTGGCCATGTGCGGCACCTTCGGCTACGAGCTGGACGCCACCCATCTGTCCAGGAAGGAACAGAAGATCTGCAAAAAACAGAGCGATTTGTTCCGCAAATACTACCACATCACCTTCCGGGGAGATTTTTACCGCCTGACCAACCCCTTCGAGCCGGGAAATATGACCGCCTGGCAGCATGTGACCAAGGACAAGAAGGAATCTCTTCTCAGCGTGGTGGTCACCAACCTGACCTGCAACGGCCCCCAGGAGTATGTCCGGGCCAAAGGGCTTATTCCGGATGCCATGTACTCTGTCAATGGAAGCAAGGAGACCCGGTCCGGGGCGGCTCTCATGAACGCCGGGATCCCCATCAACAGAGAGGTGCCGGAGTACTCGGCTTTTCAGTTTTATCTGGTCCGGGAGGACTGAGCGCTTTCAGACGGAACATATTTTATCAAGCAGAGGTGGCCTTCTCCTCTGCTCGCCGGAGCGGAACGGGCCGCTTTAGCG
This sequence comes from uncultured Hungatella sp., assembly GCA_910586845.1. GTDB lineage: Bacteria > Bacillota > Clostridia > Lachnospirales > Lachnospiraceae > UBA3402. The sequence goes on along the minus strand of CAJUJV010000024.1, from coordinate 16,978 downwards.
GCATACTTCCTTTCCGCTCCGTGTACATAAAAAATATCCCTGCTGAAATCAGTTTTTTATCCTTCCTTGATTTCGGCAGGGACTGTTTTATCTGTGGTGAACAGCCCATTTTCTGTCTAAAACAGCTCGCTGTGAGTTCCTGTCCGAATCAGCTTTAGCAAAAGCAATTCTTTCTCAGCCTTATAAATCAACAGCCAATCCGGTTCAAGGTGGCACTCTCTCATGCTTTTATATCTGCGGAAATCAGTCAGCCTGTGATCTCTGTAATTTGGAGGCAAAGGTTTCTCATTCACAAGCAGCGTAATCACCTCTTGCAGTTTGTCAGGATCGCATCCTCTCCTGACCGCTGCTTTGTAATCTTTTTTAAACTGCCCTGTAAATTCCGGCTTAAGCATTTAATGCCTCCATCAGTTCTGAAACACTGTCAAATGGGCCATAGATGTCCTCATTGTTTTCAGCAGCTTCCATCGCTGCCTGGGTCACTGCGTTAGGAACATTTCTGCTTATGGCAAATGGAATCTGCTGTTCTCTCACAGACTGACGTAAAAAAATATGAATGGCTGTTGACAGACTCATCCCTAAATCCGCAAACAGCTGATCCGCCTGGGCTTTTAACTCTTCATCGACACGAAACGTTACATTTACACTCTTCATATGATTTCCTCCTGCCGCTATTATAGAAAAATCTTATGCAAATATCAATAAAATCATGTGCAAATAATGTGCGATGATGGGATATACACTTTGACCTAATCAAGCGATTCTCCTATGACAAATCAACGTAATGATTAACCATGGTATAAATGCTAATTTTTCATACTGCGTTTGACTTCCGACCGCCTGCCAAAAATCTCATGAAACCGTTCCACTGCTTCCCTGTTGCTCCGTTTTTTTCTCAAGGCCCGCAGTTCCCTTCCGATTTTTTTGATCTCCTTCTGCTCATCAGGCAGTTCTTCCTCCAAGGCGGGGCGCAGCCAGTCCATGACGCAGTATTCATAAGCCCCGCCGAGCCAGTAGTAGCTCATCTGGTCTGCGGTGTAAGGGGAATCGCCATATCCATTTTCCGCATCCCACTTTTGCTCCCCATCAGTCTTAAACCTCCCCATCCAGTTGTACTGATGATCCCAGGGGTCGTCGCACCATACCCCATACACGGTCTCAGAAAACACAGGGCCTTCAAGTTTGACCAGATCCCCTGTGAGAAACGGAAGTCTGTGGGGAAGCCAGTCATCATACTCGATTTCATGGGGCAAATCCAGACCGCTCTGCTTC
>CAJUJV010000024.1:12819-15696 GCA_910586845.1 uncultured Hungatella sp. | reverse complement strand
CCACATAGGCGTGGGTCACACAGAGCTGATCCCCCACCAGCCTTAAGGTACACTCCAAAAGTTCTCTGGGCCCTTCCTCCCCCAGGGTCCATTTCTGAAGATCACACCTGTCCGAAGGATCATCCAGATATTCCCTGGCCCATTTCTTTGCCTCTTTGCAGGAATAGAACAGCCAGGTATCCGTAAAATCATGGTGCCAAAGACAGGCATAGTCATAATCGCCGCATCTTGCCATCCAGATCGCCTTCCCTCCCCACCGGCCAGACTCCCTGTCTTCCTCATCTTCCATCTGCCGGACAGCAAACCGAAGGTAAGCCGCTGTCTGTCTCAGACACTCCCTCTCTTCCTCCTCTTTTGCCATGTCCAGGAGCAAGGTCATAGCCTGCAGTTTGTCTTCCGCAGAACGATAAGCCTTATAGACGATCTTGGCCTGCTCCAGAAGAGGCAAAGGGGGATTCTTCTTCAGCCATTCTCTGATCTCCAAAGATAAGATCCATGAATAGATATCAAATGAATATTCCCTTCCCATTTGCCTTCCTCCTACCAAACCCCATCCAGGTAATTGTTGTCAATCTTCTTCGGCGCATCTACCCACCCCAGACAAAAATCCCTTTCATTATAAGAAAAACAGTGGTCAACGGAATCATAAAAGATCTGGTGTCCCAGTTTGCGCAAAATCTCAAAATCCCTCTGTCTCGTCCGCTCCGACAGGCCGGGAAACAATTCATTATAGCAATCCTTGGCAGTAACATATTCCTGGGACTCGCCGTCCTCCTGGTTTTCCTTCTTTTGGTATAGTGGGACATCCCCATTTGACAGCTCAGACAACAGCCTTCCCAGACGATTCAGTTTCTTTAAGTAAATTTTTCTTCTTGGGGGAGTATCCTCTTTAAAATCCGGTATTCCCGTTTTCACATATCCTTTCCCCTTCCTGGAATATTTCACAGCCACCAGCCCCGCATCCCTCAAATCCGCCAGATCCCTCTGAAGCAGACGGGTATTGTAAGGGAATACCTGGCAGATGGCGGAAACCTCCGCGATCGCGTAGGGAAGCAGGATTTCGTACAGTTTAAGCTGGCGTTCCAGTTTCGACAGTTTCACCTCTTCACTCATCATATCCTCCTCTACGGTAACGGTATGCGGCGCTACGTGTCACCTGCCAGGTCGTCGGAACCCGTTCCAATCAGACCGGCCATGATCAGCATTTCATCCATGCTCTCTTTCCACCAAATACGCAGCAAAGAATCTCTCCCATCGCCATGGAGTCTCCACTGCTTCTCTACCAGCTCTCTTTGCCTTTCTGACATATTTTCAAGCAAACGGTTTCTCACAGGCTCTTCGGCTGCCAGGGAGGCGGCTGCCAACGTCCTGCAGTCTGTATCCTTTAAAAGATACCAAAGCCCCGGCTTATCCATCTCTCCAAAAATCCGGTTGAACGCCTCTTTGACAGAACGCTCACGCTCCAACCTTTTCTGCTTTTCCTTCTCCCCATCTGCCCTGTCTCTCTTTTCCCTCTCTTCCAAAAGACTCTGGCAGTATTGGTCATAATCCTTAAGCCACCTCTCAGGCACCAGGGTCCGGGAGAAGACACTGCCCCGTTCCCTGCTCCAATACGGAAATCTGCCGTCCTTCCATGTGCGGAAACTGTCCCGCTCCCACATTTTCCCTGTGTAGATGACCTTTGCCCCTGCGAAATAAATACAAAGGATATACCACTCATAAGGCTCCTGGATTTTGGGCTTAAACAGCATAGCGTTTGCCGCCCGCTCCCACCACGGTTCCTCAGCCATGTCCCGGATAACAGACATTAAAATCCTTTTTAAAGGGATCTTTCTGCCTGCGGAGGATCGTTTCAGAACCTCATCTTCGTAATACCCTCCTCTACAGATGGTCTCTCCTTCATTCAGCCCTTGTTCCTCATCCCACAGCATACATAAATCCATAAGCATGGATTTCTTGGTCTGTTCCACCAGAATTTTGCACTGGTCGATGGTCCGCAACGCCTCTAAAACCTCATCCCTGTGGTTTTCCCATGCATCCTCGGCATATCGAAACGTGTTCTCTTCCAGAATCTTTACAGATTCTTCCAGATCCTCCTGCCCTAAAGCCATAACCCCAGGACTAACAAGGTACGCCATATCCTCTTGTCCCCCTTTACAGCCAATCATCATCGTAGAAAGACTTCCATTGTTCTGTATCCCATATGACGTCTCCCAATTCATCTTCTGTAACGGTTCTTCCCAGGATCCGTTCCAGGGAAGCCCACCAGATGTCCGGAAACTCATTTTTGTCCTCTTCCTTATTGTACCAGGGCCAGCCAGGGTCCACGGCATGAAGGATATCCCGCAGCCTCCCGGCCAGCACCTCCACTCTGTAAGGATTAAATTCACCCATCCACCGTTCCATCACAACCACCTGTTCCTCCCGCGGAAGACAGGAAAAAAGCCGTTCCTTTAAACTCCTGTCTGCATACAGAAACAATTCCGCCAGCCTTCCCACCTTCTCGATCATCCTGGCCCTCTGGCAGGTCCGATCCGATTCCCAGGCGAAAGAAGCCGGTCTGGCGTAATGGAGAAGCGGCTGATCCTGATCCCACACGGTACTCCCCGGCCAGTCATACAGATAGTTCCCCTCGTCAAACTGTCCCCGGACAAACCGCTCAAAGGCAGTATCGTCCATTTTCTCCATTTCTTTTTCAAATAACTCCAGAACCGGAATTCCTCCCCTGACTCTCTCAGCCTCCTTCATCCGTTCTCCCCGCTCCTCCAGGATCTGCCTCATGGCATGGATCCTCTTATCCTCCAACTCCGCTAAAAGTTTCCGGGAAAAGACGGTGTAATCTTCCCGTGCCTCCTTTGGCACCATTTTCCCGAACAC
>CAJUJV010000024.1:12372-12723 GCA_910586845.1 uncultured Hungatella sp. | reverse complement strand
AAATCCGTGATAACTGATCCCCCGCTGAAATTTTAAAATCTCAAAAAGGCCTCTTGTGTACACTGCCTCTAAAACCGCCTTATAACCTGTGTACCCATTTGCCCGGATCCGGGTTTCCATATACTCTGTCCAGGAAAAGGTGTCAGACCCTGCCGCCTGAATCAGGCCCCTGATTCCCTCCATGAGAAATTCCCTGAGAGGTAACGGCACGCGCCGCGACCCGTCACCTGCCAGGTCGTCGGAAGGCATCCTGAAAACGCTTCGCGTTTGCCTTCCTCCCAGAGGTATCTCTGAATCTGTCCACAGTTCCTCCCTGTCCAACTTATCTTTCAGCTTCCAAAGCTCTTCCTC
>CAJUJV010000024.1:6700-12362 GCA_910586845.1 uncultured Hungatella sp. | reverse complement strand
TCTTGAAGTTCCCGCCGCTCCTCCAGATCCTCAGCCGAAAACCGCTTCTCCCAGTTTGTGGTACAGGGCCTGGGATATCCGGACCAATCACTCTGATCCTGGAGAAATTCCCCGCACAGGCAGACCGCTTTCATGGCGCCGTAGACCTCATCCTTATGATTCAAAAAGGCCTCGCTTCCATACTTCTCCATAAGACTCTCCACTGTCTCGCCTATCTTGGTCATAGACTCTCCGCCCTCCTTTCTCCGGTCCTGCTTTTGATTTTCCCTGTCTGTTTTGTAACGACACCAGCCTCTTTGGTCAGTCTTTTTGTTTCTCCCTGGTCAAGTCTCTCTTCCAGTTCCCTCACATAATTCCCCGGGCGGTCGGCCTTTCCTCCCGGACATTTTCCTGGCTGCCTGTCCCTTAAGATCAGGGCGAAGCAGCTCTTATCTCTCTTTATCAGCTCCCCCAGCTCACGAAGCCACCTCTCGCTCTCTGAAAAAGTCCCTTCATACCTTGTAAGGAACTGGACAAATGGCAGGACAAAATCCGCCCCAAAGGTAAGGGAAGCATAGTGGTCCAGGGGAATCACCCCTATCCCGGCATTTCGGATTTCATGGAAACTGTCGGGATACACCAGCCACTGCTCGTCATCCTGGGCAAAGTCCTCTTCCCATGGTTCGAACCGATTGACCACCACGGCTTTTATAGATGGAAAAAAGGGGGACTCGATAGTCTCCACCACGGTTCCGGAAGGGTAGGGAAGTCTCAGATAGTGGTAATCACAGGGGCCGATCCGGTAATCATTTCGCTCCACAGCCCCCACGGTCTCCGGCAGGCAGTAGAGAATTTTTCCTTCCCAATTCACAAGAATATTCCATTCCCGGTCCAGATACCTGACACCCCTCCTGCGGAATTTGCCCAGGACCCCAAAAAAGGATTCTGTGCTGATCCCATATCTGTCCGCTGCCTCCTTAATCTGCTCCCTGATAAACTCAATCCCGGGCTGAGGGAGGGTGAAGATCCTCTTTTTTACAAATTCTTCCCTTCTTCCATGACAATAGATCTCCGCCTCATAGAGATTGCTCTGCCCGCCGACCATGTGGAGAACCTCATCCAATGTCTCCATCATGTCAATCCTTTGATCCAGAATCCTTTCCGCCTCCCGGCCAAGCCCCCGCAGGCCCTCCAGCTTCTCTTCCAGGTTTTTGTGGGGCGCTGAAAGAATACAATCGATCTGCTCGTCAAGATTCAGAGCTCTCCCGCCAGACAGCCACTGGGCTATGTCCGGAGAATAAATCCATCGCTTTAAGTCTATCATAACGTTTCCTCCAATATCCCACATTGATAGTGGGCGGAATTATCAATCTTAACCCTGACATCCATGTCCCCAATCCCGAATGCCTCCCTGATCAGCTCCAGAAAATCTTCTCGGTTCAGAATCTGAGGATTCATAAATACCAAAGCCTTTCCGTGGGAAATCTCCACCCGCCCTCTTGGGTAATAATTCCATGGAATTCCTCTCAGCTCTTTCCTCCCTGCCGTGACGGTCCGCCAGGAATTCTTATGGGTGTTGTTACAGCCGTTTTTAGAATTAAAAGAAGCAGCAGCCTTCGGATTTCCGTCTTCATCACAGGGAATGAGAAAGGCCAATATCTCTCCCGTGAACACAAGCTCCCCTTCTTGATCTGTGGAGCAGGGGAACCAGAAAATACCTTTGTTCATTGTCGTTTCCTCCGTACACCCTTTACTGTCCTCCAAGGGGCATCCGAATCCCGTCCCGAAGTACCTGTACCCGGTCAGCATAAGGGGCAAACTCCGGCACGGACGCGAAATCCTCCGGCCGCTCTGTGTGCATGGGAATGATGATCTTCGGATTTACCAGTCGGATCACCTTGGCGATGGTTTCCACATAGGCGTGTCCGCTGGTGTGAAGAGATCTGTAGGGACGTCCGCCGATGAACCGAAGCAGATTCTGATCAGCCTTCCTTCCCTTCAGATACCCGTTCCACATGGAGTAGATAATCTGCCCGTCCCCATCAAAAAACTTGTCCCGCAGTATTTCAAAGGGGCTTTGATAGGCATCTGGGCGGGTATTCTTCCGGGCCAGCAGGACAAAGCCATCCCTCTCCAGTTCCTCTTCGGTGACGGAGAGAAAGTACAGAGGATTCTCCATAGATTGTCTGATCTCGCGCAGCCTGGCCCACCCGCTGTCGGTCTCTCCCAGCACATACACGGTCGGATGCTGTTTCGATGGCTGGTATTGAGGAAATTTCCCTTTTCTCTCCATGTCCCTCATGGCGGTAATCATAACCAGAGCCTGATACAGATCGCAGACAAACCGCAGGTTCCCCGGCGTATTGTGATAAAACTCCATAATGCTGTCCAGGTTAGTGGAAGAGACCAGGACAAAATTGTATTTGTGCTTTTGAAAAAGCTTTCCCGCCTCCAAGCCCAGTTCCCGCTCCGACCTCACCAGGACAGTTCCGACCTCCTTTAAGCGGCTGACCATGGTCCCCTCGGTGATGAGAATATCCACCGGCCCAGGTACATAGGCTTTCAACACTTTCTCCAGACGGCCATTTTCCCCCACGATACCGTGTTCCCGGAAATCTCCGGTATACAGAATGGTCTTGCCGGCCACTTTGATGGTAAACATGTAGGAATCCAGGGCAGAGTGATCCACATAGAGGGGGCAAACCTGGATACCGGGAACCGGTGTCATCCACGTTCCTGCCTCATAGGTACCCATCCGTTCCACCATGGGAAGACCTTTTTCCCTGGCATTGCGGTCTATATAGGGGACAAGAATCCGCAGAATATTCTTGGCCAGGGGGCCGATGTACATGGGGACGTCGGCGGGGATCTCCTTGAACAGGCCATAGTGGTCCCCATGGTAGTGGGTAAATAAAACGGCGCTGTTTCGGCGGGAACCAAAAACCTTTTGGAACATCTCCGAATCTTTCGTTTCAGCGGTTTCATCCTCTCCCGGCAGATTGGCTCCGAAATCGATCAGAATACGGCTCTCACCGGTACTGATCTGGGTACAGCAGCCGCCGATCTGACTGCTGCCCCGGTGGATCAAAAGATCAGCCATTATTTTATCCCTCTTCTTTGTAAATGTCTTCTACAATACCTGACAACAGCAGAGCAAGTTCGTCACCCTGGTTCTCTTTCTGATATTCTCCGGCCAGATATTTCCCGGCCTGTATCAGGCTGACGCTTCCGGCATAAAAATTACGCCACTCTTTCTCCTTTGTCTTTTTGTCAAACCTCTTTTTGTCAAACTGTATCGGGGGTTCTCCTTTAGGTGTCAGATAAATCAGCCGCAGCGGCCTATCCCATAATAAACCTTTCTGTTCAGGATACTTATAGAGATAGTCCAGAATCTGGCCTGCGGTATAAAGATACTTCCGTGAGCTATGCTTTTGGGTCCAGTCTGCCCTTCGGATCAGTTCCATGGCAGCTTCGGCATGTTTTGCGGAAGGCTCCTTCATGCTGTACTTTTCTTCAAGATACTTTTTTCCGAGACGCGGACTCTCGAACACCAGCGAAAAGGCTTCCCACAGCGCTTCATCATTATCCCACATGGGCTTCTCAGCTTTATCGTATTTCGAAGGCTTTGGGAAACTATTTTTATAGGTATCGCCGAAGGATTCTTTCATAACAGACAACAGCTTGTTTCCAAAGACTTCTCCGAATGTTTTTGGTTTTCCATCTTCCCCCCGGCAATTGTCAAAATACCGTTCGGCCTGTTCTGGATCAATGCCGCTGCCTGTTGTCTTCAACTCCACCAGATAGATTGTCTTCTTGTCCCCAAGAACATAGTCGATTTTTATCCCTCTGTTTCCATATTCGGAACCATTCTTTGACTCCTCCGACTCTCGGACAGACATCTCCTTGGTGATGAAAACAAGTTCTCCGTCAAAATCACCATCCCCGCCAAAAACGCGTTCTCTCTGATTCTTTATAATTTTCGCCACATAAGGCGTCAGCAGTGTATCCAGAACGACCTCCGCCTTTATATTGGGGGTAAAGTAGTCTCTGACCACTAATTCCCTGATTTTATCCATTTGTTCCGTCATGTCTGCTCCTTCTTATGTACATAAAATGATCGGTAATTTAGTATACCATGTCCTTCGGACACGCTACCCTCCGGGGGATGCACATGGTTCGGTTTAGTGTTTTGTCTCGCTCCGCGAGACACCGAACCAGCGCTGGTATAATCTCGACAGAGATTATACCATATCCGCCCCAGGGGCGGCAACCGATTCGCGGGTATTTCCTCTGCTCACAACCGGACGGAACGGTTAAAGATAAAAAACTTTCTCATCTTCCAGCCGCATACAGGCCAGCCTGGCCTCCGGATTGCTCCCTTTAAACCCACAGCCGCAGTCTAAATCATAGAAAACGCAGTCTGTCTCTTCATCATAAGCACGGTACACCTTTCCATGGTTAAAGGGAAGTTCATACCTTGCCGTGGTCGGGGTATGCCCTGCCAGGATCATTCCGTGCTCCACCCCTCCAAACAGATAGGCATCGTCTCTGGCTGTCAGATAAAATTTTTCCAGGGAATCATAAGTGTCGTCGGTCTCCATTCCCTCCAGGACATCAAGACTTTCTATATATCCCCCATGGACGATGATACACCGCCGTCCGTCCATGGTGATCTCATGGAAACAGGGCATTTTCCGGATACAGGCCGCCCACCGGATCATCTGCCCCAGGGTGACTCCCCTCTTCTGAATCAGGTATCGAAGGGTCCCGTAGTAATCAAAATAAGAACTGATCCGACTGAGCGCCTCACAGGCGGTCAGGGTGTCTTCCTCGTGGTTCATATCCAGGCCTGTCTTTCGTGAAATCGCCGTCATCAGCTCCACATAGCAGGCGAACTCTTCGTCATGATTTCCTCTGACCAAAATGACATTCTCCCCAGGAGCCTCTATCCACTTTAGCATCTCATAGCTTTTCGGTCCCCTGTCAATGTAATCGCCTCCGCAGATCAACCGGTCTTCTGCCGAAAATCCGATCTTTTCAAGCATTGACATCATGGCATCATAATGTCCATGAATATCTGTCATAACATAAGTACTCATTTGACAGCCCTCCTTATCCCTTCTTTCAGGGTTACTACCTAAAGTATACCACAGTGCCTTTCACTATCGCGTCATTAGGATGACGGGTCTATTGTCAGAAATCTTGCACATTCTCGAATACATGTGTTCTAACAGTAGCAGGGATTTTGATCTTATGATAGAATACCTTCATACTGCCTGGGACAAAGGGTCATGCCTTTCGTCCGCGGAGAACATGAGGAGGGCGCTGATATGACCTATGCTGAGTATCAGGAATACATGAGAAATTTTTTTGAACAGTATTATCAGAAGCTTTCACAGGAAGAGATCCCTTTGACACTTCCTCTTGGGGAAGAGGAAAAAGAGATGTGGAGCGATGATGCGGACCCTGATGATGAATGGAAAAAATGGAAGCTGGTTCCTGCTATGATTTCGGATGAGGAAATCAGGGAACTGGAAAAAGAAATAGGGGCCAGGCTGCCTCTCTCCCTGAAAGCGTTTCTGACGGTTACCCATCACTGCTTTGATAATCCCATAGGACGCAATTCCGCGGCCAAGCATTTTCAGGGAGTGAGAGACGCTTGGAATCCCGCCCTTGTGAGATG
>CAJUJV010000024.1:0-6662 GCA_910586845.1 uncultured Hungatella sp. | reverse complement strand
TTCGCATGGGATGAAGAGGGCTGCTTTATCCGTTGTATCCGGCTGGAAAAAATGCCGGAAGAAGAGAGATGCGGAATTTACCAGATTGACCATGAAGTATTGTTTGATTTTGACCAGGACACGGTGACACCGGAAAAAATAGACCAGCGCATGAAGTTTGTTTCCGAGAATCTGCTCACCTATCTTGATGAGATCCTCCATGACAGGGATTGTGATTCCCTGCGAAAAGCTTCTCAAAAAGCGGTTCTCAGGGTATTGAAAGAAGAGTGCGGGTTACAGAATTACGAGGAATTGTCGGATAAAATAGATGATGACCAAGAATTTGATAAAATAATCACTGCGCTGAAACCAGTTCAGAAACAGTATTCCATTTCAGACGATGATTTAGAGGAAATGCTGTGGGCTGCGGAGTATTATTTCTAACCGCGAAGGGTCTCTCAAAATGACTTTCGACGACATGCCGCCGAACCGAAGATGAGAGGGCGGCACCAAAAAGGAGGATTTTTTATGAAACATGCCGGGAAAAAAAGAATTCCCATGTACAGAGTTTTATCTTCAACACCGCTATGCTGCTGGAGCTTCTGGTAGCGCTGATCGTCATCGTGGCCCTCGTGATCATGTTCGCCCATGTGCCGGTGGACTTGAAAGTGCTGGTGGAAAGCGGAGAATTCAACCAGTTTTTGAAAAAAATGTTCGACCTGATCATCGGGATCGGGCTTCTCAAGATGCTGTGCCGCCATGATCTGGATTCCATTGTGGAGGTTCTTTTGTTCTCCGTGGCGAGAGAGATGATCATCGAGCATATGCCCATCTATTTTGAGCTGGTTGGGATCATCGCCATCGCCATTTTGTTCCTTGTGAGAAAGTACCTCTTTGTGGCAGCATTGGACAAAGCAGATGGGGATGAGACATAGACTGTGACCATTTGCTGCGGTTCCGGACGATTCTTCCCGCCCATATGCAAATTTTCCTAAATTCTCATTCCCATCTTGTCATCGCAGGGCATTTGACATATAATATGTTTGGCGAGAAATCCAGAACAGAGATATATGGTTTCACAGATAGAGGAGCATACCATGGGGGAAAAGAAAGAATTTTTATCCATGTTCAGAGAAGGAGAACCGGACAACATTCAGATATTCTATCAGGCAGTCTCACAGAACATCGATGCCGCCATATTCATCGTAGGAAAAACAGCTGACACGGCAGAATATGTCTTTGAAAATACAGAAAGATTACTGGGGATCCCGGCAGAAAAATTTTACCACAGGGATCTTTCCGACCCCAATGAACTTTATGGAAAGATCATGGAAATTCTTCGGACCGAACGGCCCCGGCAGCGGAAACGCTGGGAAATGGAATGTTTTAACAAGACCTTCGGACAGACTATGTGGCTGTCTGTTGTCTGCTGTCCCGTCATCTTCGGAACAAATGAAAAATACCTGTTCTCTTTCTCCAATCTCACGGAAGAACGGCTGATCCGCCGGGCTCTCTCGGAGGCTGCCAATGCGGCTTCTCAGGCCAGCGCGGCCAAAACCCGTTTTCTCTCCAACATGTCTCATGATATCCGAACCCCTCTCAATGCCATTATGGGCTTTGCTGCCCTGGCTGAAAAACATTTAGATGACGGGAAAAAGGTCTCCGGGTATCTGCAGAAGATTCTTTCCTCCGGCAAGATCCTCTTAGAACTTGTGAAAGACGTTCTGGAGATGAGTCTGTTGGAAAGCGGTAAGATGATCATCGAAGAATCAGAAAATGATCTGAAAGAAATCTTCTGTGAGATACACAGTATCGTGTCGGAAGAGATGGAAAAACGGCACCTTGATTTTTACATGGATATCGACCAGATCCAGGATCAGCGTGTGCTCTGCGACAGTACTCATTTAAAGCAGATCCTTATGAATCTCCTGAATAATTCCATGAAGTTTACTCCATCAGGGGGAAAGGTGACCTTTACCTTGTCTCAAAGAGACAGTTTTCAGGAAGGACTGGGAAGCTATGAGATCCGGGTAAGGGATACGGGCATCGGCATCAGTGAACAGTTTCTCCCCCGGGTGTTTGATTCTTTTGAGAGAGAGGTCAATTCTACGGTCAATAAGATTCCCGGGACCGGACTGGGACTGTCCATCACCAAGGCCATCGTGGAACTGATGAACGGCATGATCGACGTCAGGAGTCAGAAGGGGAAGGGTACCGAATTTGCCGTCACTTTCTTCTTTCCCATCGTCCGGATACCTCCATCCCAGTCAGAACCGGAAGCGGAAGAAGATATGGACTTTACGGATATCCGGATTCTGCTGGCAGAGGACAATGAATTAAATCAGGAGATCGCCACGGAAATCCTGACCGGATACGGATTTTCGGTGGAGACGGCTGAGAACGGGCAGATCGCTGTAGACAAGCTCTCCCGCTCTTCTCCCGGATACTATGACCTGATTCTCATGGATATCCAGATGCCTGTCATGAACGGCCATGAGGCCACCAGGGCCATCCGCCGGCTGAGAGATCCCGCTTTATCCGGCATCACCATCGTGGCCATGACCGCCAATGCCTTTCATGAAGATGAGCAGGCTGCTTTGGACTGCGGCATGGATGGATTCATCACAAAGCCCATTGATGTGGATCTGCTCATAAAGACATTGAAGAGAATCCTTGCATGAGCGTTTCCTGTCACTGCCGGACTTTAACATTTTTGATCACGGAAAAAGGCTTGCCCCATGGCAGGCCTGAAATTTTTTCACTTTAGCCTGCTTCTGAAAAAAAGCTACTCCGTAGCATAAAATCTGGGTATAGCCATAAGCCCCTCTGCATATCTCTCTGCGACGATCTCTCCCGCTTCCTCTGTGTCAGCCTTCGTCAGGTATCCTGTCATGAGGAGGACACTCCACAGATTGTCCTCCGACCTGCCAAGAGTATCATATGTGTGCTCATCAGAGATTGTCTGAGTTATGGTTCCTCCGTTCAGAAGTGTCTCGAATTTATCTGTCACATCAAAATCTGTCCGCTCCACAAAGGAAAGCAGGATCCCGTTATGGCTTGTGAATTTCCAGTAGTTTTTCGGTTTCGCGTCTTTTCTTTTTATCAAAGCCGACATATAATTCATGACATCCCAGGGACAGTACACATAGCTGTTGCCAAATACATAGCCGTCATACCACTCTTTTATAAGATCTGCCTTATCCTGTCGGTCGGCTGCAGATAACATATGCTCTACTTCACTTTCAGAGAAGCCAAAATATCCGGAAAAGTCCTCGTCTAATACGGAAAACGATGAAAAATTATTGGTTCCGGTAAATATATTCTCCTTCACCACCCGAAGATAGACGAATAATACGAAGGATCCGCATGATGGTTTTCAATGAATTTTTCACTTCATATTCCCTTGCAGATTTCGACTTTAACCTGGCAAAAACAGCCTTATCCTCCGGGTCTGCTTTGTCGAAAGTTACAATATCCGCCAGCTCAATACAAACCTCCGATAACCGATATAGTAACATGTCATAGGCCTCATGAAAATGATCTGCCTCCACATCTTTAAACGAAATAAAAAGTACCGGATACTGATTCATCCACTTCTGGCAAAATTCTTTATGTTCTGTAATCTTCAGGCCTTCAAACAGATCCCTGCTGTCTTTTCTGATACTGAAAAAATTTTGCACCATGCTCATCATAAGGGTCTTTCCAAATCGTCGGGGCCTGGTAAACAATGTCACCTGATTGTCCGTTTCTTCTACAAGCTCATACAGGATCTCCGTCTTATCAACATAATAATTATCTGATTTGTGCAGGGCTTCAAAATCTGATTTTCCAACTCCGATTTTCAATGCCATGGGGGATCTCTTTTCTAAAGTATCCGCCTGTCGATCTTTTTGCATGTTCTCATACCACAGCTTCTACTAGGAGCTTATCGCCCAGAACGATGTCCTTCACCCCGATTTCCTTTTTCTTATTAAAGTTGAAGCTGAGCATATAGCCCTTTTTCAGATGAAAATAGTCCAGATAATCGGACAGCTGCTTCTCTCCCCGCTCATGATACGCATTGCCCCGCCACACCTTCATCTCGATCACAAACTGCTCCCCCCGGTAATCAATGACCAGGTCCGTCCGTTCCCGGTTGCGGGTCTCTGCTTCCACGTAGCTGTGGCCTGTCCCGTTGATGATCGGCTTGAGAAACAGCATAAAATATCGTCTTCCCGCATCTTCCAGAAATGACTCTTCCTGATCTCCATACAGATCATCAAAACATTCCACAAATTTCTCCAGGATTCGTCTGACATTCAAGTGCCCGTCCGCGATGAATTGACTCCTTTCCCTGGCTCCTTCGTCATAGAGCCTGCTGTCCGAATACTCCCTGGACATAAACCAGTTATAAAGAACAGTCTCAAAAATCCGGTTGGAAATTACAGCCATTCCATCCATATTCTTTATGAATCCAAACATGGCCGCCATTTCGATCTCTTCGTTCATCGCCGTGTACAGCACCGATTTGCCGGTAAAAAGAAGGTCGTACAGGACCAAACGCAGATTCGGATAATCCGTCAGTTTTCCTTTCATGGATTGGTAGAGGGGGTTCGTGTCCTCTATCAGAAGCTTCACAGCTTCTAAAAAACCTGCTTTTGTCCAGGCAGAACTTTTATCCGGAAATCCTTCTCGATCGTCCATGCACTTGCAAATCCATGAAACAAGGTATGGATATCCGGATGTATAATCATAAATCAGTTTTGATATCTGAGAAATATCCATTCCTGTATGGTAGTCAGCCTCATATTCCGCCAACATGCCATGAATGTCCTCCAGCGAAAATCCCATATCAACACGAAATTTTGCCGCGATGTTCCAGGGACTATTGCTCTTATGCTCCTCGTCCGGCCGAATTCTTTTCCTGATATTCCGAATATCATATAACCCGGCCAGAATCACAGACTGAAAAGTCGGAATCATCTCACGCTCAAGGTACCCCGCCCTCAGCTGCGCCAAAAAATCGAGAAAAACCTGATTATTGGAAGCCGTATCCACCTCATCAATGATCAGAACCATCGGCGATTTGCTCTCTTCACACCACTGGCTGAACACTTCAAAAATAGCCGCCATTTTAAAAGAGCCCTGATCTCTCCCGGCCAGCTCTTTCAGTTCCCTCTCCACGTTCTCCGGCATCTCCGGTTTCATGTGTCTGATGACCCGAAGCACCTCCCGGGCCAGTCCGTTGACAAAAGAAGATTCATTTTCAAAATCCGCAGAACTCATTCTCTGGAAATCAAGACTTATCACCAGATGATCGCATCTTAAGTAATCGGCCAGGGCCCGCAGCAGAGTAGTCTTGCCGTACTGTCTTGCCTTGCTGATGGAGAAGTATTCTCCGGCATCCACCATGACCCTGATCTCCTTCAGCCTGGATTCCAGATCTACCATATAATGCCTTGCAGGCGTGCAGGCCCCGGTCACGTTAAAGAATTTTGCCATCTGTCTACTCACTCCTTTCCCGGATCCTTATACTGTTCACACGATCTCTTTGATATAAGTATACCCTGAGAGGCCTTAAGTTGCAACTTAAAAAGCACTTTGTGTCTGAGAGGGTCTCAGAGAATGACTAATGTTCTGCAAACCCGACAAGCGTACCATATCCGCGGCTCGATTGACATATGAATTTATCCCATACCCACAGACGATCAACTCTTCATCCTCCATCACTCCAAACCCTGTCCCCTCTGTTGTATCGACATTTTGTACATCATAGCCCAGCCCGCAGCCAAGCCATTTCACATAGCTCTCCTTCATGGTCCACATGCAGATAAACTTCCTGTCTCTGTCCTTCTCCCCGCATGCCTCCAAAATCCGCAGTTCCGGCACACCATCATACACGCCTTGCCACCTCCCATGAAAAAGGACGGATCACCTCCAGATCCATTCCCACAGGATGATCCGCCACCATAACCCCGCAACCCTTTTTGCAGTGGCTGATGCTGAAATGTATCTCGGGCCAATCCATGAGATACGGTTTTCCATAGTCTCCGTACCCAAGCCGAAACTTCCTGAAGTGTATTCCATAAAACACTTTTCAACTTGCAATAGACCCTATTCAATGGTATTATATAAAAAGAATACTTTCATGTATCTATACAAAATATCCCACACATAAAAGGGGAATCACATATGAAATTTGAATGGGATGAAGAAAAAATGTTTTAAATAAAAGAAAACATCAAATATCCTTTGAAACCGCTGCACATGTTTTTGATGACCCAGAATACATTGAAATGTACGATTTTGAGCATAGTTTAGAAGAAGACCGATATATTGCATTAGGAAGAGTAGGAGATATATTGTTCGTTGTTTTCACTGAACGCAAAGAAGCTATCCGGTTGATTTCAGCTAGGCTTGCTACAATCTCAGAGAGGAGGCTTTATTATGATCAAGACACTAATTATTGAACCTGGCCAAAAATTAACAGACAAACAACTTAAAGAAATTGAGGAAGCCAAGAAACATCCTATCGTCTTTGACGAAGATTGTGAAGAATTGTCGCCTGCAATGATGAAGGCCTTCAAAAGTGCAGCGATTCAGCGTAATCGCAGAAAAAAAGCATAATGATTTCCTGTGATACAAAGAAAAAGGCCCCTCCCCCGGAGCCTTTTTCTATATATCACATAATACCTTTTTCAATT
>CAJUJV010000023.1:18896-49072 GCA_910586845.1 uncultured Hungatella sp. | reverse complement strand
TGGAGTTTGCCATAAAAGCCGCAACCAATTCTTTGCAATTTGAAGAAATCCAGAACTTTGCCGATGCGATGATGCTCCAACGCTATACCGCAGTTTTCGGGCATCTGGCATACTCCCTTGGGGAATACCAAACGGCCATGCTTGATTTTGCAGAAAAATCGGATTGCAACGAAGCAGACCGCACCGCAGATGGTTTTGCAAAAATGTTCGGCAGCTATTTCCCGCCGGAGTTTTCTATCACGGAGGGCAATGCATGGATGTCTACCCTGAACAATTCTGTTCAGTATGTATCCGTCATCCGTCCCGGTGAAAAAGTTGCGAAGCTGGTCAAGCGGATGCACTATGTATCCTTTGTAGGGATGTTCCGGTCTGATCTTTTTGAGGGCTTATGTGTTGGTCATGCACCGAAGAAATGCAGAATCTGCGGCAAGTGGTTTCTGACCACCAATGCAAGGCACACCAAATATTGCGGCGGTTATGCGCCGGGAGATAAGCTGCACCGCACTTGTCGGCAGATCGGCAATCTAAAAGGCAGAGAACAGCGGGAACTTGCGGACGATCATCCGCTGAAACAGATTTATGAGAAGCGGCTGAATACCATAAACCGCTATGTGAAGCGTGGCACTCTGGATGCTGAACTTGCGGAGGTTATGAAGAAACTGGCAAAAGATAAGATGCTCCAGGCATTGTGCAATGTAGCCTATGCCAAGGGCGATTACGAAAAGGAAATTGGACAGGCTGCCTTGAAAAAAGAAGCACAGAAAAATCTTTGAATTTGTAGGTGAGAGGATATGAAAAACTTATATATAGTTGGCGGAACAATGGGAGTTGGAAAGACCGCTGTTTGCCAGCAACTAAAATCTGATTTACCCAATAGCGTATTTCTTGATGGAGATTGGTGTTGGGATGCAAACCCATTCCAAGTAACCAATGAAACCAAAGCAATGGTGACAGATAATATCTGCTACTTACTAAACAACTTTTTGCATTGCTCAGCTTATGAAAATGTGATTTTCTGTTGGGTAATGCATCAACAGCCTATCATAGATTCTATATTGGGAAAGCTGGATACACAAAACTGTGAGGTGAAATGTATCTCACTTATTGCTGACGAAACCCATTTGCGTAAGAGATTAACTAAGGATGTAGAAAGAGGTATTCGTGCCGAGGATGTAATTGAAAGAAGTGTAACAAGAATACCGATGTATCAAACACTAAACACGATTAAAATTGATACTAATGAAAAAACGGTGGCTATGATTGCAAATGAAATCGAGCAGATATGATGCTGTCAAAGACCCGTTTATAGGAAACAGAAACTTTTAGTTTTCAGAATGTTCACGCACATTATTAAAACGGAAGGAGGTGCGCTATGCTGAATGATTTTTCATGGAATATGACCGGATACATACCGAAATATCCTGTTGATTCATTCGGTGCGGACATCCGCCCCTATGTGGCAGAGCGCATCTTCCAACTGGAACCGGAGCCGCCAACGGTGAACAGTCTGAATGAGTATATCCTATCTGCCTTGCAGGAAAAGAACTTGATGTATTTTTCGTTCTTCCTGCACCATTATGAGCCGCAACTCAACAAGCGCACCAAGAGCTTTCTTGGCGTGGATAGCGGCGATTTGTACGACACAGACCGATTTATAGATATAAAGCTCTCCTGCCGAGAGCAAATGCTCCAAAAGCTGATGGACTATGACCCCGCCAAGGGTGCGGAGTACGCTACATACATTTTTCCGTTCATCCGGGATGCTATGCTCCGTTTCCGCATGGGTGAAGAAAAATGGTCGGTGTCCTCTCTGACCAATTACAAAATGGTGCGGTCAATGGCATGGCTGTACCATAACACCAAGGATGCGGTCAGCGAGTTTGCCAAGAAATACAACTGCGACCTTGCCCTTGCGGAAGAATATCTGAAAGTAGTCCGTGGCATCCGCAATCAGCAGCCGTTCTATGTGACGGGCGAAGACGGCGAGGAAACGGGCGAAGATGTTGCCCTTGACGATACTTGGAACTATGCCGACATCCTCTGGAACGGCATACAGGCTGAAAAGGTGCAGCGGGCATTTGAGAAGCTGAATTACCGGGAACAGACCTTACTTGAAAAACGGTTAGCAATCTGTATGACCTGTGGGCGAGTTGGCTCATGGAAGAACCGCCCCACTTTTAAAGAACTGGCGATTATGTTTGAGGGCAGCACTGCCAGCGGTGCAGAGCGAGCCTACCGGAAAGCGGTGGACAAACTGACAGAACTGCTGGTTGCCGAAGGTGCGCTCCATGCTGTCCGGCTGAAACAGAAATCCAAAACCAAGCGCAAAAAGAAAATCGCCGCCGCAATCTACGAATACCAAGCAGACTGCGACGGCGAATGGGGCGAGATTTCATTTAATTTTGAGAATGGCACAGCTGAGATCATTCAACTTGCCGATTGGGACACGATGATAACAAAATGCTTTGCAAATCAGGCAATATCGTATCTTCTGAACTGCGAAAATGAGAAGCTACCAAAGGAAACATTGGTGGCGTTTGAACTCTAAAAATAACCGCTGCAATTTTACGGAAATTGCAGCGGTTTCATTGGTTGCGCTTGACTCAACTTATTATTTAAGTGTATTACGAGGATCAATACTCATCGTGTCCTATTGATGAACACGGCTTCGGCGGGATCGAAGTAGTCTGCGGTATTGCTACTTAGTCCGCTGGCCTTCCAAGCCTGTTCAAATGTAATATTCTCGATGTTGCTCAAAATAACATAGGTTGTATCCTCAACGGCGTTATTCAACCGTCCGGTAACTTCCAGCCTGTACTTGTAAGTATAGCAAGTCACAGTTCCTTCCATTCCATTTATAGATGCAAAACTTGCACTGTAAGTGCCAGCATCCCACAGTTCATCCCTAAAGATATGTTCATACGTTTCAGCTTCGACTTCATAGACATAGCCACCAATTTCTACCGTAATATTGTTAGAACCTTCATTGTTTACGAAAATACACCAATACGGTGCCTCCTCAGTAAGTACCATCTTATTTTGTAAAGATGTATTTCCAGCAAGATTTAGTTCAAATCCGTTTAGTCTACCCTTTTCTGCTGCAACTTTGATGCTATAAACATCCGCAATTCGTGCAGGATAAGTTTCAAGGATTTCACCGGAGTATTCGATTTCAATTGCATCTCCGACTTCTGGTTCGGGTGACGGCCGAGCATTTCTGATAGGCACTTCAATTCTGTCTGCACTACTCAGTTCCCAACTACCCTCAACAGGTTTCACAAGATAATACCCATCATGGATTTCCAGAATTTCAGCTTGGAACACCTGATGTGCTTCGTTAGAAAAGCCTTCAATCTGAAGACAATTATTCTTGAAAACCAATCGTCCGGTTTCTACCAGTTCTTCAGAATTGTACTTTGTTTTATCTACGTACAGATGACCGTCTTGCTTATCCAGTCTAAGTGCGAAATCGAAACATCCTCGGTCAGACAGTTCATAGCTTACACCATTTACATAGTCATAAATGGTAATGCGATTATCAATCATTCCAGAACCAAAGCTGTATGTTGCACAGATTTCTGGGAAATCATCCCCAGTAAGGTCAGTAAAATAAGCGTTCCATATTGGCATACCATCAATCAAAATTGTTTGGCCAGTAAGTTCCGAAGTGTCAAAGGGTTTTGACGCAATTATTTGTGTCTGGTTGTAGCTGAAAGTAACATCTGGATATATCGGAAGTTTTATAGTTGATTCATCATCCATAGCAGAGGGGTTCTCTGTGTAGTCAAACCACTCTATGACGGAATTTACCTCATCAGCAATACGCACCTCTACATTTTCCACTTCGACATATACAATAATGTCCTCGTCAGTGGAGTTCTGCATATTTACACCAATCTTAAACCACGTATCTTTTTCAGCATCAAATTCCACCGGCATTCCATGTGTAAGATAGGTAGCAGTATATCCGGTTTCTGTTGTTTCATTGACCGGAGATAACAGGACTTCCGTATCACCCAATCCATCACCAGACCATATTTTGATTGAGTTCTTGATTGTGCTGACTTCTTCATCCGAATACACAAATTCTTCTTGACTTCCCGCTGGAACAACGATTCGCAGTGTGTAACTGTCTTGCTTCGGATTTGTCAGAAAGCAGACCACAACAACTACACAGGCAATCACTGCAAGAATGATAATCCAAAACGCAGGTTTCTTATAATTCATCACGGATTTCACACGCTCCTTTACACCTACCTCACCAAAGGCAAGAGGACAGGCGGCAATCATACGACGATTTACGCTGCAAGCCACAAGTGCTTGGGTATAATCTGCTCTCTGTTCATTTCCGAGTTCCTTGATAACCTTTTCATCACAGGCAAGCTCGATGTCACGACACAGCAGAACATAAGCCAGCCACATCAAAGGATTGAACCAGTGAATTGTCAGCAGGAGAAAACCAAGAGGTTTCCACCAATGGTCTTTGCGGCGAATGTGTGCTTGTTCATGGGCAACAACGTGTTCCATATCCTGCTCATCCATTTTGAACGGCAGATAGATTTTCGGCTTGATGATGCCCAAGACAAACGGAGAACCGACATTCTCACTTTGGAAAATATTGTCCTCGTAGCGAACGGCAGTATCCACCTTACGGCGCAGACGCCAGTAACTGATGGCTGTATATAATGCCAGTGCAATCATGCCGAAAATCCAAATATATTCATAGATACCAATGGTAATCTGCAACGGATTTGCACTTGCGCCAGCCATCGGAGTGTTAGATTGGCCGATAATAGGATTGACTGCGTTGTTTATTGCATTTATACCGCTATTGATGGTTGGTGTAGTATCCATTCCAATGTCCAGAGGAATGGTTTCTGCACTTGGAATCAGACTCAATGCACTCTCAAAAGAGAATGGGCAAACCAATCTGACAGCTACAATACCCCAAAGCAGAACATTGACCCATTTGGGAGCTTTCTTCAAAACAAGCCTGAGTATCAGCACAGCCAGGATAAGCCAGCTTGCCGATATGCTCATGTTGATAATTTTCAAAAAGAGTTCGTTCATTGTGAACCTCCTTTCCTGATGCGGTCGATCATGCGCTGTACCTCATCAAGCTCATCTTCGGACATAGCCTGATGCTTTGTAAAAGCAGCGATAAAGGCAGGCAGAGAACCCTCGAATTTCTTCTCAACCAGTTCATCGATCTCACACGCCTGGGCTTCATCTTTGGAAACGAGAGAAGTAACAGTGCCATTGTCGTTCTTCAGCACACCACGCTCTCCAAGACGCTTGATAACGGTATAAGTCGTAGTTCTTTTCCATCCGAGTTGATCCTGGCACAGCTTTACAAGCTGGGTAGCAGTAACCGGCTCATGCTCCCACATAATCAAACAAAAACGATATTCACTTTCGTGAATCTTCGGAAAATCCATATTCACGCCCTCCTTGTCTATACCGTTAGACTTCATATATAGTCTACAATATTAGACAATCAAAGTCAATAGCGTTCACAGAGAAGATACAAAAAATTGCCCGCAGAATTTCTCCCACGGGCAAAGTGTTGGTTAACTATCAAGCGGTTTGTATTCAGTTACAGTTTTCAAATAGGTTTCGGGATCACCGTTCAATATCAAGTCTGCATATCCAATCGGATCATTGTAGATCAGATAGTCCAATTCTGACCGCTGATACATATTATCGGCAACCTCATTCTCCACGGCGATGGTATCAATGGCAATCATACTGCCATCTAAGAATTTCAGTTCCACACAGGCATTATCCATGTTGAACTCACAAGAAATCAATCTATCCATAAGAAACCTCCATTTTGCTGGATGTTAGATCATCCCAAAATATTTGAATGCTTCTCGGATTGCTTTCTCTTTTTCCGGCGGGCATTGTGGCTGTCTGGAATCCTCAGCCTTCGGCAGATTGTAGTTTTTGCCTACTTCAATCCCACATTTCCGTTTGATCTGTGAGATATAGAGGTTGGACACCTTTAACCCGGTATGCTCCAAAACATACTCCTTGATCTGCGGATAGGTTGCTCCATCTTGGAACTCCGACATATCCATATCTTCCAAAGAGAACTCAACCCGAATCTTTTTCGAGTCGACCTCGCCCTTGGAAAGCAAGACAATGGTTTCCACATGCCCCGTATGCGGGAACAGATCAAAGGGCCAGGCTCCCACAGCCCGATACCCCCTCCCCGTCAGCACCTTCAGATCCCGGGCCAGGGTCTCCGGATTGCAGGATACATACACCACCCGCTCAGGCCCCAAAAGAGCGACGGCATCCAGAAATTCTTCCGTGCTCCCGCTCCTGGGGGGATCCATGAAAACCACATCCGCCTTCTCCCCATCCCGGGCCATGCCGGCCATGAAGCGCCCCGCGTCATTGCAGTAAAACTGGATCTGATCTGTCTTGTTGGTCCTGGCATTCCGGACTGCGTCCCGGACCGCATCCTGATTCAGCTCCACGCCGATGACCTTTCCCGCCTTCCCGGCGGCGATGATCCCTATGGTCCCGATGCCGCAGTAGGCATCGATGACCGTCTCCTTCCCTGTAAGGCCTGCCGCTTCTATGGCTTTGGCGTACAGTTTCTCCGTTTGAACCGGATTCACCTGATAAAAAGACCGGCTGGAGATGCGGAAGGTACAGCCGCACAGCACATCCTCGATATATCCCTTCCCGTAGAGCACTTTCTCCCGTTCACCCAGGACCATGCTGGTCTGTCTGTCGTTCATGTTCTGGATTATGGTGGTGATCTCCGGGTGTCTGTCCGTGAGCGCTTTGACAAAATGATTCTTTGACGGAAATATGGGGGATGCAGTCACCAGGACTACCATGATCTGGCCTGTGGCAAAGCCTCTCTTCACCAGAACATGGCGCAGGAATCCAAAGCCGGAGTCCTCATCATAGGTACGGATTTTGAAAGACTTAAGCAGTCCCCGGATGGTTCCGATGATCTCGTCCGCTTTCTCGTCCTCCAGCATACACTTCTCCACAGCTACGATGTCGTGAGTCCCTTCCTGGTAGATTCCGGAGATGGCCTGTCCTTTTTGGTATCCGAAGACAGCGTGGACCTTGTTTCGGTAATGGAAAGGATCCTCCATGCCTGTGATGGGATAGACTCTGCAGATCCCCTTTAACAATTGTTCAACCTGTTTCTGTTTGCCGTAAAGCTGTCTCTCATAGGGAATGTCCAGAAGCTGGCAGCCGCCGCACTTTTTGGAGACAGGACACAGGCTTTTCTCCTTTTTCGCCGGCTGTCTGACACCGTCCTGCTCCTTTCTGCTCCACACCTTGTCTGCCGACGGCCTGTCCCGGCTGATAACCTTCTGCCGGTCCTTTACGCCGCCGGTTTTGTTCTCCTTTTTCACGGTCCAGTTTCTGTTTTCACTGCCTCTGTTCTGCTTCTTTCCGGCCGGCTGTTCTCCTCTGAGCAGATTCTTTTCTCCGCCCTGCCTGCCGCCCGTCGCCCCATCCTTTCTGCCATCCCGGCGCTCTCCCCGGGCCGTGTCTTTTTCGCCGTCCCTTCTGCTCTTGTGCCCCATCTCCTCAGAATCTTTCTGCCTGTCTCCGGCCGCCCTGCGGCTTTTCCTGTTTTTTGTGTTATTTTCCACTGTAGGTTCTCGCTTTCTCTGAAAATCCTTAATAGCTGTGAATCAGCGTCTCAAAGCCTCCGCTCTCTCCCCATTCATGAAGCCGCTTCACTCTGGTGACCGACCAGGGATGCTGGCTGCCGGCAATCTGCGCCAGGCAGATCACCTTTGTGATGAAATCCTCGTTTTCTTCTTCAAAGGCATCATTCTGCCTGAGAATATCTTCCTCGGAGAAACGGATCAGCGGGAGCCGTTCATCCGTCCCCATCAGCCTGCTTAATCCCCGTATGCCTGCCTCCACGCTCCCTGCGGCGATGGCTCCGGCCCTGTCTGCGGTACATTCGTGCATACGATACCATTTGTGCAGGGCAAAAAACAGACCTATGGCGGCCTCCTGTCCTATCATGGGGATCTGACTGATCAGAGACCGGAGATTTTCGGCCATATTCTGGTAGATCGTATGTCCGCTTTTGATATGGCCCAGCTCATGTCCCAGGATAAACAAAAGCTCGTCGGGCTGAAAATGATTCAGGATGGAAGAATACACGACAATAAAGGATTCTCCACCTGCGGCAAATGCGTTGTAATCAAATTCGGTCCTGGCATAAAGAGGATACTCCTCCGGCATGTCCAGGCGGCGGAGGGCTGTCTGATATAAATGATAAATTTCGGGACAGGTATCCTCTGTAATCCGAAAACAGTCTCCCTGAATTCCGGGAAGAAGGCCTGTCTGTATCTGAAGTTTTAAAAATCCGGCAGTCACCTGATCCAGAAAGGGAACCTTCTTAAGGACCGCAAATGCATTGTTCTCGCCCGGATACTCATAATCCTCTGTCTTTAATCCCCGAAGTGCGGAATATTCCATTTCTCCTTCCCCCTTTCCTACTCAAACTCTTCTATCAGATCCTGGTAATCGGAGTGATAAAACCTGAACAGTTCCATGTACCGGGAGGCATAGAAATCTCCCCCTGACAAAACGGCGCCGGCCCCTCTTACCGTGTTGGCCACCAGGTCTTTTTCGCTTAAAAAAGAGCGGCACTGTTTCATATACCGGTTATTGGGATCCAGAAAATCCATCTTATCCAGTACGCCCGCCGGCGCTTCTCCCAAAAGCATAAAGCGCACGGCTCTGTTAAAATCGCCGCCGGCGATCAGAGTCGTCCGGTCGTAAGTATACTGTGCATATCTGTGCCAGTTTTTCAGCAGCACCTTAAGAGAAGCGGCGATGCCTGCCGGAAGCAGAGGACCGGCGGTGCTGCACAGCCACTCGATCAGCTTGATCTCACCGAAACCTGCCTTGACCGCCGCCATCTCACTGGCCATGAGGCCCCAGAGCATGGGCTCATCCATCTGCCGGAGCAGCTCCGAGGAGACAGTCACAACCGGGCGCTCGACTCCGGTCAGCAGCACCCTCATCTGGTAGGTGCGCTCAAGGAAAATATCGGGTATCACAGGTACATCAAACATCTCCTGCGCTTCTTTCAGCATCTCATGGATCGCCGGGCTGACGGAAGGAGTGATCTGAGCATAGCAGGCCCGATAGAGTCCATGGATCTCTTTTTCGATGCCGAATCTGCTGATCAGGCCCAGGGCCTTCTGAAAGGCCTCGGACTTTCTGACGGCATCAGAAGCCGTTCTGTCCGCCGGATGCTGATAGACAGAAGGATCGATATGTATATTTTTCTGATTGTAGCGTCCCATTACAGCCTCCTTGTAAGCCTCTATTCAAATTCCTCCACGAGATCGTCGTACATCCCGGAAGAATACCATTTGTAAAGTTCCGTCACCCGGTCATTATTCCAGGCCGCAGCCCTGTATAGCGTCTGAGCAGCCTGGGACACACCGGAGAGGCCCGAAGCTGCTTTGCAGGTTCTCAGATAGGCCGGCAATACGGAGACATCGATATAACGGGTAGGAAGGCCGCAGCGGCGCATCAGCGTTTTGGCCGCGATCCCCATATTCTGACAAACCAGAAGTCCTCCCCGGTCCTCGGTGTAATCTGCCTTGCGCAGCCAGCTTGCCAGCACCGGCACCGCCACCTCCCCCACGGCAGGGATCCCGCTTACCAGAGGGATGGCAGCCCACAGAGCCACCCGGAGCTGGGCATTGTCGGACTTCAGCATGGTGACGGCCCGGCCTGTTTCGAAACGGATCATGTCCCTGTCATAATCATTTAAGATAAAATCCGGATAGATCAGGACCGGCGTATCCCCATAATAGATCTTAATATCCAGATCGCTGCTCCGATATACATATACCTGGATGGGCTGCCGGTAATCAAGAACATCACAGACTTCCCGGATCATACAGTACAGCTCCGGCATATCTTCCCGGGTGACGCCAAAGGTATTTCCCAGAAGATTGGTTTTCAGCTCCAGCCTGGCCTGGTAGCTTCCCAGCCAGTCCAGCAATCTTTTCAGCCATGTTGCTTTCATCAGCGCATTCCACGCCACGCTCTCTTCAGGATGAATGAAATCTTTCACCTGCAGTCCGGTCAATTCAATCATGATCACAATCTCCCACCTGTTTTTTACTTTTTGCCGCCTGTCTTACGCGCGAAAGTGCAGCCACAAGGCGATCCCTCCTGCGATCAGCAGAATCACCGCCGCGGCCGCAGCCAGAAACCATCTCTGCTGCAGAAGGTCTATCCGGTCTTCCTCCTCTGCACTGCTGACAGACCTGGCGGTTCCGGAAACTGAGACCGGCTTTTCCTCAGGCTTCGGCCTCTCTTCCTTCACAGGCTCCGGCTTCTCCTCGCGGCTCACAGAAGAAGCCGGGGCCGGCCTTTGAAAAACGGTGACAGCCTCCTCTCCTGCCGGATCCGCCTCTTCCTCCCGGGCAGGAGCATCATAGAGTTCCTGAGTAAAGACCAGCTCCTCTGTTTTCTTCTGAATAAGCTGAAAATCTTCGGTTGTCAGAAGACAGCCCACGTCCATGTCCGTTATATCTATGCTGCAGCTGCGGCAGAAGTAGTCCAGAGAGGCATCGCAGACGAGGCAGTAGAAAGAACAACCCCGGGCCGGTGATACCACTTGTTTCCACAGGGACCGGCATGGGTGTCCCGGAGGGAGCGTGATCCCCTCGGAAACCTGTTCAAGAAGCCGGCATAACTCCGGACCCTGAACTTCATAGCCCCGGGGACCGTCATAAATTTTCACACAGTCCGTTATCTGTGCCGAAAATGTCTCAAAATCCACCAGAGCCCAGGCCGCCAGCTGTCTCACGGGAAGAGACTGTTTCCGGGGGGCCTGGAGGACGAGTGACATCTTTTTCCTGCGTCCGTACTGATCTGCCTCGGCAGACTGAATCCCCCTGCACACAAAACAGACGGTCTCATCCTGCCGGAAAAGGGCCATCTGAGCCCCGCTGTGGGTGAGGACAGACTGAGCGTAGGGAACCATACGGTCATTGGCTTCCTTATCAGTATTCAGTTTTTCGCCGGTCACCGTATCGATCTGACTGAGGACAAAGCCGAAACTGGGGGTAGAGCAATATAAAAACAGATCCATACCGGCCTCCTGTTTCTTCCATTCATCAAAAGAAAGGATCTCCTTAAGATCTTCTCTTCTGCAGAATCCTGCCGTATTGGCAAAAAAGTCTTCCGCCGTGGTCTCCGGTACCAGAATCCCGGAAGGCATACCATCTGTTTTAAGATCGACGGCCCGTTTGGCGGCTGTCATCAGGTTTTTGAATCCCTCCTGATCCAGCTGATAATCTCCCGAGGAATAGGTGATCATCCGGCTGCAGAAACCGGCAAAACGGCGGCGGTTTTTTAAAGCGAATGTCAGGAGCGCTCCCACTGCCGCCGCCTCTTCTCCCTCTCCTTCGACGGCCATATGGATAAAGCAGCGGCGGCCGTTCTCGTCTTTTAAATCCGTTTCCAGATTGCGGACACAGCCAAAACGCCTGCCCTCCACCGTGCCCAGAAAGAGATGGGGTGCGGAAACTCCTGTGAAAACAGCGGCTTCGCTTTCCGGAAGCTCTCTGCGCCGGATCTCTTTGAGTTCAGGCCGGTCCGGCCAGTCCCCACATTTTAAGGTATACCCCTCGCCGATCACATAACAGTTCAGACAGAGTTTCATAACAGGTTACTCCTCCTTCCGCTTTAACCGCCTTACAGCACGACAGATCATAAAAAGGAGAAGTCCTGCGGCCGCAATAACCCCAAAGACCATTACCCCGCGGCACACAGGGCAGAATCCTCTGTCTGTCTTTTCCCCCTGTACCCGGGATTCTTCTCCTGGCAGATCTTCCTCCGGGCAGTCCTTCTCTGGCTGCTCATGTGCCAGAAAGGCCGACCACTGTCTGGCGCTGATACATATCTCGGGAGCCGGCAGTCCTTCCAGTGAGGTGTGGGCCATGAAATAACCGGCGCTGGCCTCAGGCACCAAAAGGATCAGTCTTCTGGCCTCAGGTCTCAAAGGCCTGTCCAGTTCTTCGACTAAAGAGCCCATAAGGTCCGCCCCCGGCCGGGATCCGTCTTTAAGAGCATTCCGAAGCCGCTCTGCTGCCCCGGCAGTCTCCTGAACCAGCTGCCCGAAACCTGCCACGTCCATCAGATCGTGACCGCCGCCCTCATATCCCGTCAAAAACAGACCTGTCAGCTTTTCTGTCATCCCTTTATAGTCTTCCAAAAACGCCCCGATCACATCAGCCCAAAGGCTTTGATCCTCTTCGTCGGTCTCCAGGATCACATTCATACGCCAGCCGGACTGATCGCCTGTACGGACAAAGATCCCCCGCAGCATAAAGGCGCGGGTCCCTCGCCCCGTATCCAGGCAGAGGGCTTTGGCTCCTCCCTCCCGGATAGCCTGTCTCAGTTCCATGGATACCAGTCTGCAGTCCCCGTCCTTAACCGTCCACACAGTTTCCTGAAATCCCACAGACGAAGCTGCGGAAGAATGATAACAATATAGATTGATCATGTTCTCTGCTCCTTTCCCAGGCCAAGATTATCATAAACCAGCTGATATCCGTCGCCGTCAGTCTTCAGCCGTCCGATAACCTCATCCACGGCATTCTGCAGTTCGGGATTGCTGTTAAGAGCTTTTAAAAGATACTCCAGTCCTTTTCCGCCGATCAGTCCCAGACCGCCGAAAAAGAAAAACACCGCCGCCCAGATCACCACGGTCCGCACCATTCCCCCGGACTTTTCTTTTACAAGACCGGACAGGCTGCTGACGTAAGCCAGGGTGTACAAAAGGGGCTGTTCACAGTACCGGGGAGTAAACTTAGGCCGGCTCGTCCGAAACCGGAACATGGGATATCTGGGGACGGTGCGCATGGAACGGGGACCGCTGTCGCCGAAGGTGACGGCAACTTCCCGTTCCATCCCGCCGGGACCTTTGACGGTCCTTGTCTGATAGTGGTCGAACACCACATCTCCCAGAGTCAGGATAGGCGTAATGGCCACCGTGTATTCCCTGTTGGCCTCAAAAAAGGTAATAAGATTTTTATAGCCGGCCATAATCCGTCTGTTCAGCTCTTCCATCCTGTTTTCAAAATAGTACTTCTCGCATTTCAAAGGCACAAAAAGGACGAGACGGGGCAGCAGGGTCTGCTTTTTTTTCAGATTCTGCCGCATCTGTATGTCTGCGGCAGTGATATGATTAATGATGTCATCCGGCAGGTTTACGCTTTTATGGTATTCTCCGACTCCGTCTTTTATTCTTCCCTCCATGAGGGCCGGCGCATCCACCGCAATCATCAGGACGCCGCTCCTCATGATCAGATCATTGACAGAAGGACCGCAGGCAGACGAAAAGTCCTCCGTCATGCTCTCTCCCCGGACATCGATAAAATCGATGACAAAGGTTTTGGCCTTCTTTTTCGTATTCACCTGCTCCAGAAGGAAACGGTATGTGATATCCGCATCGGTCTGAACACCGAAATCAACGTCTCCGCGAAACCCTTCCATGGTGGAAAACAGGTCTTCTTCTTTAAATGCATGAAAAATATTCTGCAGCTGAGACAATTTTGTCTTCATCAGGATTTTCGTGTCATCGTCTGCGGTGAAACGAAACCCTGTATCGCCGCAGATCTTTTCCATGCTTGTAATCATGGATGAAAGCACGCTGCTCTTGCCGGTACGGCGCTGTCCCAGCATCAATACCGTAAAATCCGCATCCCGCGGCCGGACAGGCTCCCCTTTGTCAAATATCTTTCTGTCCCCGTTTTTCATATGGTCTCTCCTGCTCTTTTTATCCCCGCCGTCTCTGTCAGGCCGCAGTATTATTTCATCATCCCCAGAGGATCATTTATGATCTCGTAGCCTTCCTCTGCACTGGTCTTCAGTGTACGCAGCAGGTCTGCCTTGCTGTTGTCCAGGATCTCCTGTTTGGGAAGACAGTGAAAGAGCCTCCCCAGCAGACGGCCCAGGAATCCTCCCCTCCGCGCCCGCAGTCTGCCCATGGCCACAAAGAACAGCAGGATGTTCAGAAGAGGCTGGGCACAGTTTGCCGGCCTGTAATAATGATCCCCGTTCTCGTCGTACAGGTATGTATATTCTGACAGCCACATCATATCCCGGTTGCCTGTCCGGGTGTTGATCATGATGTCCGGAAGAGGCTTTCCGTTTCTGTCCGTAACCAGCTGCCCGTCTTCATCCACCGGGGCCACAAACTGCAGAAACTCCAGGCCTCCCATGGTGATGCAGGGGGAAACTGCCACGGTACAATTCTTTTTCTGGCTGGTCTCCAGGTAAGTCAGAAGATCGCTGTAGCCGTCTTTGACACAGGCCAGAAGGTCCTTCATATTTTTCCGCCTTCCCGCAGCCCTGTTGTTCTCGTACAATTCGCACTTGACCGGCACGAACAGGACCAGGCGGCAGACCTCATTGCCCTGGAACGCACGTTTGATCATGTCCGTGATCTCTGTAGGCCGGTTAAACACCTCATGGTAGCATCCGTCTTTTTCCACCAGATGGGGGCTGTCCACGGCGATCACCAGGATCTGGCTGTCCTCCATAAGCTTCTGCACTTCTTTTTCATGCTCCACCGTCACAAACCACTCGCCGGGTATGTCAATGAAATTCAGGGATATGGGCGACTTGTAATCGCCCCGCAGAGTGACCCTGCAGCCGTATTCCTCCCGCTCTCCGGTCTCGTTGTCAGACGCATAATAACTCATCTTATCCAGATTATCCACGGAAAAAAGCCGTTCCTGCTCCTGCTGGTACAGAACCAGGCTGCTGGAATTCTCCATCTGCAAAACGATGCTGCCGCCGGCAAACATATTCTGCATATCCTTCTGCATCGCCGCCATGATGCTGGTCTTTCCGGTACGGCGTCCGCCGCACATTAAAACATTGATCGTCTCTGCCATGTGGTTCCTCCTCAAACTCTTCCGCGTCCGAACAGGATTTTATAGCCCTGAACGCCTTCCAGCCGTTTCTGTCCCAATGTGGCGATCTCGATAAGAAAGGCATCCACGTTGGGGATCACCCGGAGGATCTCCCGAAGTTTTCCCAGGATCCCTCCATGGACCTGCTGTCCCTGAGCCTTCTGGTACTGTTTGGAGACAAAGGCCAGCAGGTAATAAAGGGGCTGTTCACAATATTTCGGAGCATAGACGGCATTGACCGCCCTGTAGCGGTAATTGATCTTCGCCGGCAGGGGATATTGCTCCCTGGTCATGATCTCCCGGACCAGGCCGTCGTCATCCTTGTCAAATGAATCAAACACCACTCCTCCCAGGGTCTGGATGGGGGCGATGGCGCAGCAGACATTTTTCCTGCCCGTAGTTTCGTTCTTCTGACCCTTCAGATGTTCCAGAAGGACGGAATAGCTTTTTCTCACCTGGTCCGTCATCTGATCGATCCGGCCGTCTGCAAAATACTTCTCACACTTCAGGGGAACCAGGAGAACCAGCTTCTCGCTCTCGCTGTTCAGATTTTTTATGAGAAAATCCATCACCAGTTCAGGTCTGTTTTTCCCTTCATGGTACCGGCCCTCCGCCTCCATCATACAGGGAGTGTCAATGGCGATGATGACCGCATCTGCCTGACGGATATAGTCGGCCACCGTCTCCGGCTCCGTCCTCAGATATTCTCCCGGGTAGTCCCGGATCTCCAGATCGATATTGATCTTCTCGGAATTCATACCGTATGTAAACTGAAACAGGCTCTCCGCCGAATCGCCCGGCAGACCGCTTTCCGTCACCAGACTGTCTTCTGCATGATAACCGGCAAACATGCCGGTGAGAAGATTCTTCTTGCTCTCCAGCACCGTCTGCGTGGCCCCATTGGCCGTAAGGAACAGATTGGTTCCTGACACTGCGGCTTTCTGGCTGTTGTACATGGATGTGATAACACTTGTTTTTCCCACTCCCCGGGCTCCCAGCATACACACACGCATGGTAAGGCGGGGCGGTTCCATCTTTGCCCTCTGGGTCAGATTTTTCAGGCTCTTTCCAAAATCAAACGGCATAGGTTTTTTCCTCCTGCATATTGAATATCCGGCTGTTATTGTACTGCTGGAGAGCTTCCACGAGGTCCAGCCACTCCTGGAACATAATACCCGCGGCCTGCTGCTGCCTAAGCTCCTCCGCCCACAGAATACTGGACTGATCGGCATAGAAATTCCGCCACTCCATCTCCGATTCCGCGGAGTAATAGATCCGGTCACAGAAATCCGCCACCTCGGCAAACATGGCACGGTTGGGCTTGATGTACAGCTCTTTCATCATATCCTCCAGAGTGGTGGCGATACGGCAGAGGGTACGGTGCAGATTGGAATAGATGCTCATCTTTGTACGGTCCATGGTGCCGTTCTGGGGATTGATGAGAGGCGGCACGTTTCCGAAGCTCATATCCAGGTCATCCAGACAGTTCCTGACCTCATAAGTCATGAATCCTTTCACGGAGAATTCAAAATCTGCCAGGGTCTCCACCGCCAGCCGGATATTGGGATATCTGTCTCCCAGCACATTCTCCGCAAAATCATAGAACCACTCATAAGGCCGCCTGTCCCCCTCAGGCACCGGACAGAGGGCCTTCAGGCCGCAGGTCTCAAACAGCGCCCGGGCAAGTTCGTCTTTCATCCCCTTGATGGCGTTTTCCAGGTCCAGATCCACCTTCAGGAAGTCTCTGGAGATACGGTTGCGGATCTGGTTGGCATATCTGGTATAGAGAAGATTGGGTATCATCCCCGTGTTCAGCTCATCCAGGATCTCCTGCTGAGTCGGAAGATAAGCATCCGCGATGCCGGTCTGCCTCATGCGCAGAAAGATGTCCCTGCAGCTGTCATCCATGGCAATACAGGGCTGATCCCGTTTCTCACGCCAGCTTCTGGCCGCCTGAAACAGGACGGTGCGCAGGCCCGTCATCCCCTGATCTGTCAGTCTGTGGATCAGAGGAGCCAGGGAAGCGTTGCCCCGGATATCGGAACAAAGCACCTTCTGAGCCCTGGTACAGAGGCCGCTGTACTCTCCGTACAGTACTTTCATGGCCTCCGCGGCAGGCCTGCGGAAAGTCTCGTCGATGCTGTCCAGATTCTTTAACAGTTCACTTAACAGAGGCAGAAGAAACTCGTTTTGAACGGCTTTTGTATCCGTCACATTTACGATCTTTGCATTGTGAGCCCCCAGCCATTTGGAGTTGGCGATGCGCCTGCAGGCGCCCTCGCAGAATTCCGTATTGACTCCATACTTGGCCGTAGGCTTTTCCACATTGTTGATAAAATAGAACAGCCACTGGTCAAGAGCCCTGTCACCACATTTTTCCTTAATGGACTTGTAGATACCGACGATGTCCTCGGGAAGTCCTCCTGCAGTGCCGTCGTGAGGCATGTGGACAAAGACCACCGCGTCGCTTCTGTCCCTGACAGTCTCCAGCATGCTGTCCAGAATCCCGTCCGTATGATCGCCCAGGCCCACTGTATCGATGAGACTGATGCTGCCGATGCCCTCCTGGGGAAAGCTGCAGGTGATCTCACAGGTATTCACTGCCAGATATCTGTAGTACTCCTCCCGCTTTCCTCTGCCTTTCCGTTCATCTTCCAGGGATATGCCGTTGTTCTGGGCCACGAAGGTGATGATCTCCTTCTCGTCGTCCAAAACCATATCCGCCCCGCCGGCATATCCGGCCCATTCCTCATAGTGAAGCACCATTTTCTCAAGATATTCCATCAGGACCCCTTCCTCAGAGCCCTCGGGGATCCCTTCCTCCACCGCCCTCAGATCCAGAGTGCGGATATCTTCCATGCGGTAGAGCATGGGACGGGCAGACGGATCCGGGATCATGCGCTCCAGGTAAGTCCGGGCGGCTCTTACCATCTCCGGTCCTGTCTTGAAACTCAGCCTGGCCTGTACCCTGCTTCCTGGCACATTACAGATGACCGACGGAGCGCCGGTACAGTCCGTCGAATCAAAAGCCGGGATCACCTGATCGCTCAGGCCGCTGACAGCCTTTAAAAGCTGGCTTTTTCCGCATCGGGCCTTTCCGACTACGGAAATGCTGACCGTCTGACGCATACACCTGGTCCTGTAGGCTTCCAGGGCCTCTGCGGCCTTGTCCGCCGCCTCCCTGACGGCAGAGCTGTCCAGTGCCTGGAGTCCCCAGGCCATATCCGGATTCTTTTTTAACATGGGAGAAAAACGGCCCCCTTCGATCACGGCGCCGTCGGGCCCGATCATCTGATCCCGGACAGCCTCCATCCGGGATATGCTTTCGCGGATCCCGGCAAGTACTCTCAGCTTCTCCTCGATGGCAGGAAGCCTGTCCCGCCGCCGGCTGATGATGGTTCTGATCTGATCTTGAATCTCCATGGCTGCACCTCTTTTTGTACTTTACATTTTTATCTCTGCCTGTCAAAACATAAGGTTGATGAATCCCATGAGAAAGCCCAGAGCCGCTCCCAGATAAACGATGGCTTTCAGTTCCTTGTTCAGTATCCCGAAGATCATGTCCTCCAGCTGGGCCGAGTCAAAGGAAGCTACCTTTTCCACAATAATAGCCTCGATATTGACCGCGCTCAGCACCTTGTCAAGATTGACATCCATGACCTCTCTGTATATGGATACGATGGTCTCCACGATCTGAGGAATGTTTTCCCTGTAGATCTGACAGATCTCACAGAGCTGCATGTTCAGAATCTTCTCAGCCGTGTCAAAGGTGTTCTTCCGGATCAGGGCAGGACCCTTATCCCGGATCTTCTCTTCAACCACCTTTTCAACGACACTGCCCATGCTTTTTGAGATCATCTCTGTGATCATAGCGGAAAAACCGCCGCTGTCAGGGATCATCTTCTGTATGTCTTCCAGTATGGCATCCGATATGACCGCGCCGATATGGGCTTCTATGAGTTTCTCCATGATCAGGTCTGCCGCTTCGTCACAAAGTCTGTCCTCTGTGGTTTCGATCTGTTCCTGGGAAAAGCGCTGTTCTAAAAGATCTCTCACTGTCCGGGTGTCCGTGGACATTTTTGTGATCTCCCGGCTGATGCTGTCGCGGAGCTTGTCCACGGCGTTCTGAGAGAGCACGGCGCTCTTGAGCGTCTCCGTATTCAGAAGCTGCCTGCTGACCACCCTGCCGATGGAGGCGGCGATCCGCTTTTTCTGCTGGGGGATCAGTCCGGGGGTGAAGGGAATGTGAAAACTGCCGATGTAGATGGACTTCCTGGGATGAAAAAGCATCTTGATGGCAATGTCGTTAGTGATATAGCCGATGATGCCTCCCACCAGCGGAGCAAGTATATATCGGGGAATGAACATGATATAAGATCCTCTTTTTTCTCAATAGTAAACAGCTGAATTTTGTTAAATATGACTGTAAAAATTTTACCATCAGCGGTAGTCTTTGTCAATCTTACCGTTTTTTCGCAGCCTTACATTTCCCTGGTAGCCTCCTTCAGCCACTGTCTCTCCTCCTCCGGCAGATAGGGGCTGATCTTTTCATAAACCTGTCTGTGGTATTCATTCAGATACTCTATGTCTTTCTTTTCCATCAGAGACAGATCCAGCGCATCCAGATCGATGGGCACAAAGGTCAGATATTCGAACTCCATAAACTGGCCGTAAGCGTTCTTCTCCGCCTTCCGGCATACGATCAGATTTTCTGTGCGGATCCCGTGGCTTCCCTCGATATAGATGCCCGGCTCGTCGGAGCAGATCATACCCTCCTCGATGACGCAGCTGTCCATGCGCTCCGGCACGGTCTTGTAGCGGATCCCGTTGGGCCTCTCATGGACATTCAGGAGATAACCCACTCCGTGGCCCGTGCCGTGGTCATAATTCAGTCCTCTCTCCCAGAGAGGCTGCCTTGCGATGTAGTCCAGGGAAAGCCCTCTGCATCCGTAGAGGAATCTGGCATGGCCCAGTCTCAGCATGCTCATGGCCACCAGGGTAAAGTGCTCCCGCTCCTCGTCGGTAACAGGTCCTAAAGCCATGGTCCTGGTGATATCCGTAGTCCCTTCATAGTACTGTCCGCCGGAATCCACCAGATAGAGTCCCCTGGCTTCCAGAGTCTTATTGCTCTCTGCAGTGGCGGAATAATGACACATGGCGGCATTTTCCCCATAGGCGGAGATGGTGTTAAAGCTGGGCTGCAGAAATCCTTCCTGCTGCCTGCGCAGTTCCTCCAGATGATCGGACACGCTGATCTCCGTCATGGGCACATGGCCGATGTTCTTCTTCAGCCAGTACATGAATCTGGTCATTGCCACGCCGTCTTTGATGTGGGCCTTCCGCTCATTGTCGATCTCCACCGGATTCTTCACGGCTTTGGCCATGACCGTAGGATTCATCCTGTCAATGATTCTGTTGGATGGATCCAGATTATTTCTGACGGCGAAATTGATTCTGGAACTTTCCAGAAGGACCCGCTCCCGGCGGAAGGTCCTGACGAAATCATAGATCTCATCATAGGGCTTAACCGTAACCTTCAGATCTTCCAGATATGTTCTCACCTGTCCGTCGAGAGTTTTTTCATTGATAAACAGGTACAGTTCTTCCTCCGTCACCACCACGTAGGACAGCACCACCGGGTTATTGGGCACGTCATCGCCCCGGATATTGAGAAGCCACACGATATCGTCCAGAGTCGTCAGCACATGGACCGTGGCTCTGGCCTCTTTCATGGCCTCTCTCAGCTCCCTGATCTTTTCGGCAGCCGGCTTTCCTGCATATCTCTCTTCCAGGATCCACACCGGATTGGCCGGAAGCCCGGGTCTGTCATCCCAGATCAGACCTATGAGGTCCTCCTCACAGGCAAAGCTCACCTCCTTGTCTTCCAGCAGGGCTTTCAGGTCCTCTCCCATGCGGCTGTTCACCACCCGGCCGTCAAATCCCAGAGTACCTCCCTGAGGAAGATTCTCTGCCAGATATTCTTCAACAGTGGGCACTCCCTCCTGTCCCATTTTCTGAAGCCGGAACCCGCTTCCCTCCAGCTGTTTCGCCGCCTGGACAAAATATCTTCCGTCCGTCCACAACCCGGCATCATCTGCCGTCACGATCGCCGTTCCCGCGGAACCTGTAAATCCGGTAATAAATTTCCTGCATTTAAAATATTCTCCCACATACTCGGACTCATGATAATCCGATGTGGGGATCAGATAGGCATCCATATGGCGCTCTGCCATCAGTTTTCTCAGTGCTTCCAGTCTCTCATTCATTATGATTCGTCTCCTTTATTATTCTGATCCGGGATCAGTCCCAGGTGCACACAGGCCCGGTAGATCCCGTCCTCTCCGATATCCGATGTGACATAATCAGCCACCTTTTTCAGTCTGGGATCCGCATTGCCCATGGCGATGCCGGTGCCCACAGCCTGAAGGATCTCGTAATCATTCATGCTGTCTCCGAAGGCGTATGCCTCCTCCATAGTGGTGCCGAAATACTCGCAGACCATGGCCAGGCCTCTGGCCTTGGAATTCTTCTTCTCGATAATATCGGCTCCCTCCAGGCCTGCAAACAGGGGC
Organism: uncultured Hungatella sp.; assembly: GCA_910586845.1. Lineage (GTDB taxonomy): Bacteria > Bacillota > Clostridia > Lachnospirales > Lachnospiraceae > UBA3402. Next base: position 27,549 of record CAJUJV010000023.1, on the reverse strand, counting down.
AGTCTCAGGTCCTCAAAGGCTTCCTCGATCAGGGCCGCCCCCTCGGGAAGGCCGATATAGCACATGGATGGCACATCCATGTCCATCAGCTTCCAGGCATCAATATACTGCCGCCCGCACTCTCCCCATCTTTTTATATCAAATTCCGTCACACGCTCCGGGTGAATATAATAATCTTCATCGCCCATGGTCACCCCGACTGCCAGATCATGGTCACGGGCAAATTCCAGCAGACGGCGTTTTAAATCCTGGGACATATGAGACTTGTAGATCACCTGGTCTCCCACTGTGACTTTGGTCCCGTTGGTGTGGACGATGGCATCCGGATTCACCTTCTCCTTTAACCCTGCGCTGTAGTGGCTGTCCATATCCCGGCCCGTGGCCAGGACAATAATATAGTTTTTTCTCAGCTCTTTCAGAGCCAGCCTGGCACTTTCGGGGATGTCAAAGGTCTCATGATCCAGCAGAGTCATGTCCATATCAAAACTTACAATCGGCTTCATGGCTTTCCTCCATCCTGAAAATATTGCATTTCTCCCCTAATCATATCCCATCCCTGAATTTTTTTCAAGAAAATGAAAAAAAAGCTTTTCAAATCGGAAATCTTTTGCTATAATAGGGAAGTCGGCTGGAGAGACAGCCGCAGGCAATCGAAAAACGGGGTATGGCGTAGTTTGGTAGCGCGCTCGGCTGGGGGCCGAGAGGTCGCAGGTTCAAATCCTGTTACCCCGACTGAAAAACCCTTGAATTCCAGTGGATTCAAGGGTTTTTGTCATTGATTTAGCAGAAATGTTTTCTAACGCTTTTTCGGCATGAGTCTGCCGGCTATTTTTTCCAACGTTTCAGAGTCGGGAGCCACTGAAACATGATTTTTTTCGCCTCCTCCTCATCCATGTCCGGGTTGGCGGCTGCCATATTGGGCGCGCATGCCTCGATCATCTCTTCCATGGTACCCTGAAACGTAAACTCGCCCTTTTCAAAGCAGTATCTGCAGTATTCCTCATTCCTGCTGCCGTCGGCGTTTGTTCCGTACAGCTCATCATGATCTCTCATTGGCATGCCGCAGCACTGACAAAATCTCTGATCCATCATTTCCATTTTCCTTACCTCCGCTTTCAGTGTGTTTACAGTTTATGTTCCCCTGTCCGTGCAGGGTGAGATTACTATAACACACATATGCTGACATCTTCTGTCATGGTTTATTTTTTTCATAGATGGATTTTGCCTGTGCTGCCACCATTTCCCTCAAATATTCCGGTTCCACGATCTCAACCTCAGTGCCGAAAGAAAGCAGATACCCCGTAAGCCATGGATCCACAGGCATCTCGGTGCAAACTTTTAAATCACCGTTTTTCTGACGTTCCACCTGGGTTTTGTCAAATTCATCATACACACGGTACCCGATCTCTTTTGAAAATAAAAGAACAATCCCGGGGCATGACGGCAGCGAATCGTTTTCCTGTTCCGGCCACGGCCTCGGTACAAAAATCTTTTCCAGTAGTTCCAGCTCCAGAATACGGTTTAATTTAAATATGCGGAAGTCCTGCTTTTCAAGGCAAAATGCTTTCAGATACCATTCTTTTGATTTGAAAGACAATTTCAGCGGCTGTACGACCCGTTCTCTTGTCTCGCTTCTGGTATTTTCATAAAGGATCTTTATTTCCTTATGGTGAATCACCGCCGTTTTCAGCTTTTCAAATTTTGAATCGTCCCAGCCTTTGTTTCCCCAGTGTGAAAAATCCACCTCGATCCAGTTTTCCGTATCCATATGGAAAAGAGCAGACAGCTTTGTCAGGATCTCCTCTCCTGAAGAATACCCTGAGGCAGATATGCTCTGAAGAGCCGTCAATACCTCCTGCTTTTCGTTTTGTGACAAGATCGCCCTGTCCAGAGTAAACTCATGCAACAGGCAGATTCCGCCGTTTCTCCCCGGTTCTGTATAGATCGGGACGCCGGCACTGCTCAGAGCTTCCACGTCACGGTAAACGGTTCTTATTGAAACCTCAAATCTGTCCGCCAGTTCGGAAGCGGTGGCCCGCCCTTTGTCTAAAAGATAATACAGGATTTTGAATAAACGGCTGTCCGACATGATCTCACCTCTCGCTTTATTCAGCCCATTCCCTTATAAGCTCTGTTTTGAAGTCCACAGAATAAGGACTGATCTCTCTCTGCTTTAAGTCCTCATACACTTCCCTCAGGGGCCGGCTGCTCTCATCGGACCAATATTCATATCCAAGAAAACAGCTGTCCATATAGTCGTCCCAGGAGTCAAACTCACCTTGTATCACCGAAGCGATCTCATACATCTTTTCCAGCATCTCCTGATGTGAATAATATCCCGCCACATAAAAATGCCTCAATAAACTCATGGCATGCTCATAATCCCAGGCAGCCACCGCCTCCGGACCGTACTCTTCATACATTTCATAATCCTTTAGATAATATCCGGCTTCGGTTTCCGTCACATCCCAGTTGTCCAGCATAAATTCCGTCCGTCTGTCCGCAGGCACGTCGCCCAGACCTTCCTCTTTCAAATACTCATTCGACTTTTGAAACTCCGCCCTGTAGCCTTTCTCTAAAAACCATGCTACGGTTTTGTCTGCCGACTCTTTATCTGCAACATTCCACTGCTCTTTCAGATATCGTTGATCCTCCAGCCGGATTCTTTCGTTCAGCGGCGCTCCGACATAATGGTTCGGATCCCATCCGGCCCTCTCGCTCTCCAACGCGTAAACAGCATTAAACCACCTGATTGTCTCCGTGCCGCTTATATGATTCCAGTCAAGTTCATTGTCCAGAGGGGTCTCGTCAAAAGTTGCAAGACAATCCATAACAGCCTCAAGATTATCAGCCTTCAGCCTGTTGTAGTCATAAAGGAAGGAATAAAATGCATAATCTGTCTCCCCAAAGATCACATATCCTCTTTCGCTTTCCCCGTCTGCTTCTGTCTTATATTCATAAGCCTCTTTATTCTTAAGCTTCAGATCAGGAGGCGCTTCTCCCGGAACAGGATCCGCCATATCCCATTTTTCATTGACCAAAGCCTTAACGGAATCCATATTGTCCACCATGAGATCGCTGTATTCTTTCGGAAACTGCATAATACAAACCGACTGGTCTTCTTCCCCGGCCACCAGCCAGTAGCTGGCGCTCACTTCCTCTTCCATCCAGTCCTCGTCAAGAAAGACAGAAAAAGACCCGTCCCCGGCCGTAAACCGTCTTGTGTCAGATCCTTCTTCTTTTGTTGCCGGTTCTGCCGACTGCTCTGTCTCTGCATACTCTGTCTCCCGGGCCGGTTCCCCGCCTTTGCTGCAGCCCTGTAGAATACAATTCATCAGCAGCAGAATCACGATTCCTCTTTTCACCATCCATATTCTCCTGTCTGTCTCTGAAATTCTCATCAGCCCAGTCCCGCCGTAAGCACCATGCTCCATGCCGGGATGGCGATCATGGACAGCACGGTGGTCAGGACCACGCACTTGCTGGCAAACTCTTCATCCCTGTGATATTTGGCCGCCAGGATGGCCGTAGTGCTCCCGGCAGGCATGGCCGCCAGGATCACGGAGACCCCTGCAATAAGACTGTCCACATGTAACAGAAGACAGGCTCCGTATACTGCCATGGGGATCAGGATCAGCCTGATGACGGAAAACGCCGCCGTGGTCCTGGTCACCATGGTCTTAAGATCGGCCCCTGCCATGATGGATCCGATCAGCAGCATGGTCACCGGAGTCGTGCTGCTGCTGAGACTTCCCAGAGTCTTTACCAGAAAACCGGGAAGAGGGACCTGAGTCACCATGAGAACTACTCCGATCTCCACGGCGATGATACAGGGATGTTTTAACACTTTTATGAGCACTTCTTTCTTGCTGGGGCTCTCGGTAAAATAGGAAACTCCTGCGGACCACATGACGATTCTCTGAGGAATCAGATAGATGGAGGCATAGAGAAGGCCCATGGAACCGTAAAGCCCTTCTGCAACCGGATTCCCCAGAAACCCTGCGTTGGAACAGACCGTGGCATACTGGAGCACTGCCCTCTTCCCCCGTTCCACTCGATTGTAGCAGACGGCACTGAGCAGAGTGCAGAACATCTGGATAGCCGTGGAGATGATCAGAATCTGCAGCCCTTTCACAAGGATCTCCCGATTCAGCTCAATCATAAACGACTGGATAATATTACATGGCAGGATCAGATCAATGACCAGATCCGTCAAAACCTTCTTTCCTTCCTCCGTGATCAGATTCTTCTTTCTCAGATACCAGCCGATGCCGATCTCCAGAAACATCATCAGCTGCAGGTTCATGAGTCCTTCCAGTTCCATATCCGTCTCTCCCTTTTCTGCTGTTCGTCAATTTGTCAATGTCTGTTTTATCTTAATACTCCGGCGGGAAAAAATCAATCCCGTATTAAATATAAAATATCCCGCGCTTGAAAAAGCACACACTCTGGATAGAGATTATTGGATTCTTCGCAGATCAGAACAGACTTTTATACTGCACAAAAAGATGACACAGACTCTCTCAAAAAAGTCTGTGTCATCAATTGCTTAATTGATTACCTCGATTTTATTACCCTTCCCATCCATTACCATATTATCTGTAATATAAAGTGACATATCCGTTACCGATATAGCATTTTTATTTCTGGTAGATACATCGTATACATACCATTGATATTTATCAGACGAAGAATGTTGTTTATTCCCAATCCAATCGGTAATAGTCTCTTCTTGACGTCTAATCTGATTAATATAAAGCTTATTATGAACAATTGCAATCGGGTAATAATAGTACGTTACCGTAGTATCTACAGAGGAACCCAAAAGTCCTTTCGGCGGCGTGTGATCGCTATAAGAACTATCTCTATATATTTCTTCATCATTAACGTAAATCACATGTTCCCCGTTTGCATACTCCTCACTAACCTTAAATCCGTCTGAATTGTATTTAATTGACGAAGATCCAACTTCGGTCCAGGTGCCCGTTTGAAGATCCAATGCTACCGTATAGGTACCGCCGTCTTTACTCACTCGTATATTCCAAATGCCGTCCTGCTCATTTAATACTTCTGTAACCGGCGCATCCACACCATCATAAAACATTTTCAAATCTGTACCGTCAAGAGCCATAGTGGCAATTCCCGAATCCTGTCGAAAATACACCCGTTCATTCCTGATTACATAGCGACTTTTTATAGAAACGTCACTGACCTTTTCTGAAAGTGCAGTTTCTGGATCCAATCTATATAGTTTATATTCCTTGATGTAGTAAATATATCCATTATATTCCTGAAAAGTATTAATAGTGTCAATACTCTGCACCAGTAATTCCTTGTTTGAAAGATCTGAATCAAATCGACATAAATCTCCCTCCACATAAAGATACTCTTTGCCTCTATAGTATATCGTCGCTCCTGTGAATCCCCACCCCATAACATATCTATTATATTGAACTGTATATCTTTCGGAAACAATTTCTGACTGCTGATTATATTCATTTACAGCCATCGCTCTTAAATACGTATCTCCTTTTTCGACATTGATTGCTCCAGAATAAGGAATTGACGGCATGCTGCCATCCAGAGAATAATATATATCTGCTCCCTCAGTTTGTGTCAGTTCTACTGTGAAAGTATCACTGAATCTGCCTCCTGGTACAGAAATCCTGACATTTTCCGGAACAGGCAGTTCAAGAGTAATCGTCCCCTCGTACAGATCTCCCCGAGTGCCTGCTTTGTTATAAGCAACTGCTTTTATAACGTTTTGGCCCTGTTTCATCTCCAGAGCTTCTTTATATTTCTCAGATCTCTCATCAGGAACACTTCCATCCAGAGTATAATAAATTACGGTTCCATCTTCTGCCGACAGCTCCAAAGTCTGATTTGTCTTGTATACTCCGCTGTCCAGACTGGGCTGAACCGCGCCAGGAGCAGGAATATCCATAACATAATTATAAGATCTGGTCTCGCTGCAAAGCTTCAAACGATTGACTGAATAGCACTCCAAAGTATATTCCTGTTTCTGGTTCAGATACATATCGTAGGAATCATTAAAGTAATACGGCACCATCTCAGAACTGTTAAAAGAATAGAACGTTTCTGTTGTATCCGGATCTGCTGTGAGCCTGACTGTCTGAACCTCTGTATAGGTGCCTGATTCAATATTGGCAGTCGGAGCAGCCGGCCGGTATTTATCTAAAATCTGTGTATATCTGCTGTCATCTGAATGATTATTTTCAACATCTTCTATATATATGATCGCTGTATACCAATCTTCCTGCGCTATGCTGCATCTCAAAATTCCACTCAGTGCAGACGGGTTGCCGTCATAATACAGAGTCTCATAGATCGATACTGCCTCATATGGGCTGCTTCCTTCCAGGGTTTTTGCACGGATGTTCAGCAATGCATTATGGCATGGGGGGACATAAGAAAATATAAGCACCACCGCTGAAACCAACGCAAATAATCCAATTCCCGCTTTCATCAGTTTTCCATCCCCTCCTATGGAGGGGGTGGCTGATGTTTCATCATTTATTTTCTCCTTCATAAGCTCTTCCTCTTTCAGTACTGTAAAATATACTAATTATGCCTGAAACTCGACAAATTCTATTTCGGCGATTTCTATATTCTGTACCATCTGATATAAAACCGTTTCAATATCCCCATCTGCTAAACATAGAGATTTTAAAGATAATATACCATCATCCAGGAAAAAAGTCATTCCGCTGTATTCTGAATTCAGTCTGTTAATCTGTTGTAAAACAGACAGCAAATCCTCCGTATCTATCTGTTTACGGATATAGATTTCAGCAGAAACATCATCATTATAGAATACAAGAGTCACATTATAAATAACATCTTCTTTTCCCTGTTCTCCGAAAGAGACCATAGAATATTCATCACCTTTTTCCTGATAAATATCCTCTAATGCAATCCCCTGTTCCTTGGTAAACTTTAAAAAATCATTAAATAATTTCATATCCCATTCCAGCCTTTCTTACAAATATTTATGTCTGAGAAGTACCTTCCGCCGCCAAGGATCCCTGATTTGTGCCAGTATCACCAGAGGATTTTTTTTTCTTTTTATATTCATTATATAAATAATCCCCCAGCTCCGTCTTTCCATCCAGTTTAAAACCGTTCATATAACTTATTCCATCTTTAATCTTATTGAAAAGGTTTACTGGTTTTGCCCACCCTTGAGGAGGTATGGGCTTTGTTGGCTCTGTACAGGAAATCCCTTGTTTTTTCTTATCTTTATAGATTTTCTGCTCTCTCTTATAGACAGCATATTGATTTTGATAATCTTTCATCTGTTGAACGAAAATACCATTTTTAACCGTGCGGCGCGTCATAAACCTCTGCATTTTGTTAAGATTTCCTAAATGGCCTTCCACATCCTCTAAGCGGGCAACATTATATCTTTGTTTCAGCTGTTCACACTTTTTCTGATTGATGGCAACGCATTGATTGCCAATATCATAGGCAGCTCTGACAGCGGAGACGGGCGATTTTCTCGTCAAAGCAAAACTTACCATCTTGTAAACATCATTTCCTATCTGGGCTTTTGCTCTTGCTATGGCAAGCTGATTGGCATCTACGTTCTGATTCCGCAGATCTTTGTAGACTCTATATCCGCCCATTATTATTTTTCCTGCGGAATCGAGCTGACGCCTTTCTGCTTTTGCAGCATTTTCCTCTGCCTTAATGTTCTGATCCATTTTGTATACCAGACTTCCGGCTTTATCACCCAATGCACCTATAGCTCTTATCGGAGCTGAGTGGACTCTTGTTCTCCGTGGATTCCCGCTGCTCCTGCCTTTTATGCTTCGATACACAAGGGCGGACATCTCAATCCCGCTTTCTGCAAGTTCTGGCAAACTGCCGATGATACCTTTTTTCTTTATCGGGATAAATCTATTAGCTGCCTTTTGGAACGCCTTTTTCCATTCTTCGCTGGTAGGTTTGGCAATCGTACCTGCCGACACCATACCGCCGGATGATACTATCGGAGGATTTGCCCCGGATATATTTGATTGCCGTATAGGCTGGCCGCTTTGCTGTGATACGGCAGGTCCCTGGCTGGATGGCGGCACTCCATTGCCACCTGAAGTATTTCCAGGAACAGTCGCCGCATGTGTTATAGAACCTTGCGGATCAGTCAGCTGTATAGTCTGGTCGGCCGGGATTTCTGCATCTCTCTGATCAACAGCTGTATTCCCTGGCATATTGTTATCTGTTCCCTGACCAATAGCCGGATCCGCCGAGGCAGGCGGCTGGGAAAACGCAGGACCTGACACATCACCCGGATTATGGGTAGGTGTTGCTTCTGAGCTTGTCACCTGATTTACAGGATCCAACTCCTCTGGAACTCTGCCGGACGATACAGGCGGCTCTGAATTTAAAGATAACCCAGGATCAGTTTCAGTCTGTACCCCTGCTCCCTGATCAAAAAGCGGAACCGTTTCATAATCCCCATTCATATCCGGCGCCGTTCCCGAATCTGAATTTCTTTCTGCTCCTGATATTGTCTCTGTTTCGGATGACACTGCCGGATCTGATATCGTCTCTGGATCAGATAAAACTGCCGGATCCGATATCGTCTCTGGATCAGATAAAACTGCCGGATCCGATATCGTCTCTGGATCAG
>CAJUJV010000023.1:14446-18796 GCA_910586845.1 uncultured Hungatella sp. | reverse complement strand
ATAAAGCTGCCGGATCTGATATGGTCCCCGCATTAGTTAAAGTCTCTGGTGCTGATATGTTTCTGCCTTCAGATACCTCTTCTTCTGGTATTATTTCTGACCGCGACGTCTCCGGATTTTGTAATATTCTGGTCGTCGGAACAGTTTGCTGACGATTATCTGTTCCGTATTCCGAATGCCTGCTTTCTATCGGAGCATTTTGAACTGTTTCGGAACCTGCCCCTTCTGATGGAATCGCTGCCGTTGGATAGATCTGTCTTCCCTCTTCTGAAGAGATATGTCCTGCAACAGGACTTCTTTCATGTACTCTTCCCCCTGCTCTTTCAGGTCCGGGATTTCCGATTTTATCTCCTCCCGGAGTCAATCTTTCTCTATGCTTCGATTCTCTATCTGCTCCGACTGCATCCGGGTTTTCGCTCCCCTGATCCAAATTTTCTTCCGCAACAGGTCTTTTATTTTCTGATCCGGCTCCTTCTGACGAAACGGTTATTCTGGCAGAGATCTCTCCTGGCCCTTCTGATGAAACTCCGTTATTTCCGGCACTCTCATTACCTGGGCTGCCACCTGAGGCATTGCCGCCTCCAGAATTACCGCCTCCGCCGCCTGCACGGCTATCCATGTCTGTGAATCCATCGATTCCTTCAGTAATGATTTCTACAGAAGATGAAATATTCTGCCCTTCACTGCTGTTCTCCGCAGCCATCTGTTGTTGTCTCTGGCCCTGACGGATAACAAATTCATGCAATTCTGCTATCTGCCGTTCCATTTCCGGAATAAATTCAAGGATACTTGCACAAACTGAATTGCTGAGCCAAATCAGACTGTAAAATATCTCGTTATCTGAGCCGAGACCGTCTAATTCATTTTCATATCTGACTTTGTCATCATCCATTTGCTGCCGATAATTTCGGATGATTTCTCTCAGTTGTTCAAAATCGGATTCTCTCACAACCGGACGTTCCAAAACAGGTGCTTCTATTTTCTCAACATGTAAACATTCAACAAACAGCTCTTCAATCTGGTCCTGTACCGTCTGACATACTTCTTCTGCACTCTGGCCTACTTCATAAATACGCATAAATGCGAGCAAAGAATATTCCGAATCTTTCCATTCCTGATACAGATGCTGCTTAACCGTAATACGAATTAATTCCTCGTATGTATCCATAAGCGAAGACAGTACATGATTTAACTTATCATATTCTGATTTAAGAAGAATATCGTTTAATCCCGAGTACATCTCTTTATTTGTATTCTGAATCTCTTCCAGTATCTTTCGGATTTCAGACACATACTGTCCCGCAGATTCCTCGCTTAAACTAAACCGCATCCTTCATACCCCATTTCGTATTCATTTTAAATTCCCTCCAACAGTTCCTCAATAAACTGCGGTGATTGAACATTCCCCAATGTAGATTTATACATCTTAAACGGAATACTCATTCCTTTGCTTCGGATTCCAAAGTTTACAACTATAGAATCCATAGGCTGTTTTGTATATTTCAAACATATTATAAAATTTCTCAACATTTCCAGTTATGAAAGCATAATCGAAAGCTTTTTTGATCATAGGATCTCTGAGTTCTGATGTAATTGTAATCACCATCAGAATATTGCAGTTAATTGCATCACGAATAATTTCCATCAGATAATTAGGGACCTTCTCTATCTCATCCAATCCGTTAATCCAAAAAATACACTTTCTAAAATCCGAAACTACGATTTCTCCTTTTTGAGAATATTTCTGTAATACCCTTATCATATCTATTGAGATGTCACTTAAAAGCTTTGTAAATAAATTCTGATCCTCCGCTTTCTGATCTTCAAGATACATGATACTGCCATCCTTATAGCTGATTAATATATGAGGCGTTTCTGGTCTGTCCTTCCTATACCCCATCAGATCATAAGTCTTTTTATAGCATGCGCTCATTATATCATTAATGGTCGTTTCCAGACTCCGCTCTTCTTCCTCTATAGGATCTTTCTGATTCTGCAGATCTTTTAATTCTTCTTTTAATTTCCTAAGTTCTTTTTCAACATTTTCTCTTTCCTTATTTGCCTGTTGTTTTTTTAACAGAGAAGATCTGAATGTGTCTATATTTTCACATTGTAATTGATATTGTTCCTCTAATTTAGGCAGAAATCCTTTAGGAACCACAACCTCTTCATTTAGATATCTGGCCCGGAAATATTTTAAAATAATCTGTATCAGACTCAGACGCATAAAAATAATGATACTGGAGTCATCTTTCTTTGTTTTAATATCTGCAATCTCTTTATCGAGATGTTCTATGTGCTGCTTTGTTACAGAATCTACATCCGTGGTTGCCAGGTAACTGTCCAAAATTTCCTGATACAGTCCCAGGCGCTCCAGCTCTGCCGTCAGATTCTTATCTTTAAATAAAATGATCGTTTTATTACAATTTTTTATAAACTCGATAACAGGATTTCGTAATTTCCCTGATGATTCTTTTATTATTTCCGCCTGCTTCTCCGTGAGCCGGCTTATCTGTTCTTTCAGCTGAACGAGTTTTTTTTGTTTTTGCTGATTAAACTCTACCAGATCATTTCTCTGATACATCTGAACCAGATTCTGTTCCTGAACTGCAATACTTTGCAGCTTTTCCTGCTGATTCCGATCTTTTGTATAAGCCCATATCTGCTTTCTCAGGTAATACAGGATGCGAAGATACTGCAGGCCTTCTTCTGTATCCAGCACTTCATAACTCTGTCCCGGAACTGCTCTTATCTTTTCATCCGGACGAAACCGTTCCAAAACCAGATTATTTAATTCCATTCCAATATGTAACGTATCTGTGCCGGATCTGATCAGGTTTTCTGTCAGAAGTTTTCTGATCTTTGCTACGTCATCTGCATTAGGAGACGCAATCATAATTCCTTTATTACGTCCTCTTTCAATATAAAACGCAACTTTATCATTTTTCTTGACCGAATATAAAACCGTCTTTCCCATAACGATACCGTCAAACAGATCATTTCTTTGGGCTATCATTCTGTTTTTAGAGTCCTGTATTCTGTTCAGATCTTCAATATAGTCCGGCTCCTGCTCCTGAAGATCTTCCTGATAAAATTTCTGAGAATCATATTTATACGACAGATCAAAATGCCGGCTTTCCAGTTTTATCCTGTCCAGATATTTACAAAATGCAGACTTCTCTGTATCTGTATCTTTCTGATCAGTATTGATAAACGGAACCTGATACTTTAAATTATCTTCTCCGGTATTAATTAACACAAACCCTCTGTCAAGGTCTGCTGCTGCTCCATTTCCCAGAATGTCTGCTGAGATCTGCTGATTACATGGCAGGCACATGCGGATTTTAAAATTAGCAAGAGTATTTCCTCTGAGAGTGCCTGACATTTCCTGGGAGGCAAAAACCAGATGAAATCCTGTAGCTCGTCCCAGCTTTGTAATGGAATTAAGCATGGTCTGGATTTCTTCTGCCTCTCTGGCTGTAGCCTCTGTAAACAATTGTTGAAATTCATCAACAACCAATAAAACTCTCGGCAAAACAATGCCATAATTTTCTCGAAATTCTTTTATTTTTGTCACGCCAAGGCGCATGAAAAATTCATTTCGGGCATTCATACAATTCACAAGGTACTGGATCAAGGAAGAGACATACCTGATCTCGCTGGTAGCCGCGCATGCTCTCAGATGAGGTGTATACGCAATTCGATGATTAGCCTCATCGGCATCATTCATGTATCGGCTCAGTTCCACTTTCTTAAAATCAGCCAGATAAAGATCCAGTTCCCACGGGGCATATTCTGTAATAAGATTCAGGACCAGCGCGTTGATATATACAGATTTACCTGAACCGGTCCGTCCCGCAATCAAGCCATGGACATTATCATCACACATAACAATAGGTTTATATTTCCGCTCATCCGCTTCTCCCTGGAGGATCCCCGGGCGCAGATTAATTCCGTTCAGCGTTTTATTCATCCAAATGACCGGGCCTTTTTCTCCGTTCTCTTCCTGCAATGTGGGACAATAATCCAGCTTAATTCTCTGAAAAGACGCGATCTTTTCCTTGAATCGTTCATTAGCTTTTCCTTTATCATTGCTGATATCATCAAATTCCTTAAGAAAGCTTAAAGGCTCCGGACATACGATTATCTCTTTCCCCTTTGAGTACTCATATACATCGGCGTGCCTCTTTTTCGCATCAAATGTCAGCCCATGATTTACGGCAATGAATCCCATCCCCTGAACTTCTTCTTCATTAAGCCGCTCCATAAGAGATAACATATATTTTTTCAAATCCAGCCCGGCCATGATCCTTTCACCACCTTAGTTATTCGTTGTCTTCTAAACTTCAA
>CAJUJV010000023.1:13464-14388 GCA_910586845.1 uncultured Hungatella sp. | reverse complement strand
CTCGTAGCGCTTTGGTTGCTGGCCTCATCCCTCTTTGAAGATTGCTGATTCTTCTTTTCATTGCTTTTCTCTTTAAAATCATCTATTTTAGCTGCAAATCCCTCTACTGCTTTCTTTATCGGAGCTATAAGAGCAATCACGGCCGGGCTAAGAAGAGTAAATGTAGGATTATCATCTCCGCCTGCTTCAATATCTGACACGGTATTGTCCTGAAGCTCCCGGAACTGCTCTGCGTATTTTATATATGTGTCTTTCATATGATCAAAATCCTCATCCTGTACCGTCGGACGGGAAGTATCCACCTGTATCGACTCGTGGAAAGAATTATTGCTCCAAAATTCGTTGAAAATCTCTTCAATTTTATTATCAAACTCAGCCCCGATATCCTCCGCACTTTCGCCTGCCTCGCTGTTAGAGGCCGCGGCCCGGAAAGAAGCATCTCCCTCTTTCCATACTTGAAATACATCATGTGATACCTTTGCGCCTTCTCCATTAAGATGTTCGATTGCGCTGTTTACAGAATTGACAAACGGAAGATATCCTGTTGAACTACATATGCCTTCTAACTCTTCATGTAATTTACTAAGGATATCATCCACTTCTTCCGTGATATCCTGATATTTTTTGCTTACCTGCCCCTCCATCTCCTGACTTAAATCAATGTGTTTCTGTGCCATTTCCTTTTCCTCCTTTACAATTCTTTATAAATTTCACCATCATAACTCAGCATACAGCTATATTCATAATTTTTAATCTCAAGATAAAGATTCCCTTCCTTACCGTTTTCTGTTCCCTGTTTCCATGCATTCATCTCACAGATAAATATGGGAAGAAATCCATATCTGTCACAGTGAGGCAGAAGACCGGCTACTTTCTCGTTCAGTTTGCCTGTAGTCTGTTCCGGTTTAAAAGCCAGATATGTAA
>CAJUJV010000023.1:9925-13352 GCA_910586845.1 uncultured Hungatella sp. | reverse complement strand
ACGATTTCTGTCATTTTCACACTGAGAGACAAAACTTTTAATGTCATCAATATCTGTTCCCACGCTCTTAATATGACATTTTTTTACAAATTCCGCCTCTTTGAAACTGCTTGCATCAAACGGCTGAACAATAGCCTGTTCCAAAATATAGGATAAGTTTACCCAGCTAAAGGCTCTGGAAAAATCCCGAATGATCTCATTGATCATCCCGATCTGAACATTGCGTGATGTTGAATCTTCCTTCTTGCTTAAATCATATAATACAATAATCGGTTTTTTCTCATGCTCAATCACATAAACCGGCTTATCACCATTTTCATCCATGGCATCTTTTTCCTGAATCAGATAAATCTGATCCTTCAAAGGTCCTTCAAATTCGGAAATTCTTGGTTTCAGATCAGGCAGAAGTTTATCCATCTCTCTGCAATTATCGCGATAGATCTCTGTAGCTTTCAGGCAAGATGCCAACTTCTTCTCATAATCTTCCAGCGTTTTGTTTGTGCTTTCTTTTTTCCGCATCCACTCTGTGTGTTTGGCCGAAACAGCGCGGATCTCCTGCTCTTTTTCTTCAAGATTCTGCTCTCTTAAAGCCAGCATATTTGCCAGTTTATTCTTTTCGGCTGTGGCTTTCGCCCTGAGAGCACCAAGATTCCTTTCATAATCAGCCTGCAGATCCTTTTCAACCATATCAGCCTTTTTTCTGGCCTGTTCAGGCCCCTGATGCTTAAGAAACAGCTCATCTCCTATCTGTTTTAAACTTTCGAATTCAGCTTGTATCGTCAATTCGCTAGAGCGCTGGGAAACTGCCCTAAAACCTCGGTATCCGGTTGCCAGCATCTCTGCCGTGCAATAATCTGTTAACCTCTTTGACACATAAATTCTTAACCCTACAGCTGCCCCAGCCAAAACAATTGCAGGAAGGGCGACAGAAACGGCAGAGCTTAACTTCATTCCAAAAAGGCAGACAAAAATTCCTAATGTACAGAGAATTGCCGTTATTCCAATCCCGTTTTTATAGTTAGCCTGAAGTGGATTTACTTTTAAAGGAAGTTTTTCCGCTTGTTCAACTTCTGACATTAACATCTCATAATCCATGGATTGGAGTTTTTCTTTTTGTTTACTGCAAATTCCCTGCGTATCTTTTTCTCCGATAGAATGGGCTAAAGTCTGTTCTGCCTTCTTCCATGCCTCTACCCTTGATTCCAGTCCTATAAATTCCTGATACACTTCCTGAGTCTTTTCATTGAGGCAGGTTTCGCCACTCATTGCATACTCCCTCATCTCGCTTTCAAGCTGCTGAATTTTGGAAGTATATTCCGCATTTCCCCGATCGATTTCTTCTTTTAAACGTCCGATTGCCCGATCCTTCTTCTCCTCCCTTTGAGAGATCTGGTCGTCAAGGCGATCTTCCTGGCTTTCCTGTTTCCTTTTCAGATTATCATAGGCTTCTTCAGGTTCTCTTAATTCCCTGTTCATGACATTAACCAGCCTGTCATATTCCTGCTTGTCCGATGAAATCTGGCTGTTATATCTTATGGTGATCGCCGAGATCTCGTTTGCCAGTTTTTCTATCTCAAGTTTTCCTTTGTTCTGAGTATTTGAAATTTCATGCTCATAGCGGTTATTTTCATTAATCTGAGAGGTTTTTAATCGAGTTGTTGCGCGATTTTCTGCTGTCGCTTTTGCAATCTGACTGTCAAATTCTTTCTTTGCCTTTTTTTGCTGACGTTTCAAAATTTTTATCTGGCTGTCTACCGTAGCCGCTATTGAACGCTGTCGGTTTTCACAATCAGCTATATACTGCTCCTTTTCATTAATAATGTGCTGATGGTGTTCGGATATCTTTTCAAGATCCGGTCTGTATTTATCTTTAATCCTGTTAATCTGATTCTGATATTTCTTTAATTCCGGCTCATATGCTCTTAAAATATCTGTTTTTTGAGCAAAAAGTCCATTCTCATCATTTTGACAATCCAGTTCCTCCTGCGCAATAGCATCATTCAGCTTATTCAGCTGAATATCCCAGGCTTCTGTTATAGAAATTCTTCGCTTAGCAAATTCAAGGGCCTGCTTCTGATCGTCTGTCAGACTCAGATATTCATCGGCATTATCACCGTAAAGTTCACTGAGAAACTGCGCTAATTTGTCTCTGTTTTCCTTAAGGTCCGCCTCTAATTTTTTTCTTAAATCTTCTTCTTCCTGCGCAAGCTGTGTTTCAATGGATTCCTGTGTTTTCCCGACATTATCGCCTGTTAAAGTTCTCTTCTCTTCATTTAATACGTCCAGTTTCTTTTCTTCATTCCTGATTTCTTCCTCTAATTTGGACACTTCTCTTGCCAGGCTGTCTCTTTTCTGTCTTATGCTGTAACTATTTTCTCTTGCAAATCTGCTGTCCAAATAGCTTTTATACAAATTCTGAAGTGTTTGAAATGTACTGTCTGCTACAAAACTCATAAGCTTCCTTCTGTATTCCTTTCATTTTAGTATCGTATTTTCATATATTCTTTTGAATAACCTATACTTGACCTCTCATAGGCAGCCTCCACAATAAATGTTTCTCAAACAACAAAAGCAGACCTGGAACTTCCTCTGCGGAAATCCAAATCTGCTCTGCCATTAGTTATCTTTGGGTATGTACCTCCTATACTTCCATTTTCTGTGTGTCTATCTGCAGCAATGTGCCTTCCTCCCATAATTGCAAACATTGCAATCCCCCCACAATACTGTCTACTGCAAAATATTCTACCAGAGAATTTTTATTTATGCAAGAAGAAAAAAATAAAATCAATCCCGTTTCGGCATAATAAAATGGCCGTGAGGAATACTAAATAACACTCAAACGACCATTTACTGCACAAAGGAGAGTTCTCATATGCTGTCATTTATCGCCTATGCCGTCATCCCTGTCTATACTCTGATGTTCGTCAGCGGGACCAACTGGTTCACTTCCAACCTGTCTGTCATCGGAAGCTGGCCCGGCCGCCGCACCGCGTTTTTCTTTCTGGGAATCCTCATCGGGCTTTACTATCTTGTGGTCTTAAAAAGGCTTCTTTCCCGCATTCCCAGACATTCCCTGGAAACGGGAATCCTCAATACCGCCTTTCTTCTGCTGCTCCTTGCTGTCCTCACTCCCTATCTGCCTGATTCCGTGCCTCTCCAGGCCTTCCTTCATGTGGCATTTGCATTCACCGCCTCGGTCCTGCTGGCAGTCTGCCTCTGCCTGATCCTGTGGCGTCTGTCCGCCCTGTCCTTCTCCCTGCGCCGGGCTCTCCGTCCCTACCGTCAGGCTATGGCGGTTATTCTGGGAGTCAGCATGGTTCTGCTGTTTATGGTGGGGATCGTCAGCAGTTCTCTGGAGATCTTCTTCATCATCGCCACCACCGTCCTGGTGCAGAGACTCTACAGCCAATATGGGAAGGCCAGCCTC
>CAJUJV010000023.1:4812-9915 GCA_910586845.1 uncultured Hungatella sp. | reverse complement strand
AAGAAGCAGCTGCCGGGAATTTCCGGCAGCCCCTTCTATATAGTTACTTTATTCCGAGATACATCGTATACCAGCGATATGGTTCAGGATTGAAAGCTTTTGAAGGCCCCCCGTGAGCCGCAAGCACTTCATTGACCTGCTCCATATAGACATTCAGATCCTCTCCTGTAGTTTACATAAAGCATTTTTCTAACACTCTTCTGACACTGAGTCTCATCAGATTGGTATGATATCTTTATATTTTTCTAAAAATTGATCTGGAAGAATCGGAGGAATCCTTGACGAAAGAAAATCTTTTACATTTCTCGTTATGATATAATCCGCCGAAATCGCAACCGCACATTCTTCCTGTAAACAATCCTCAAAATCATCAAAAGTCCCATTATCTAAAGCAGAAATTATTTTAAAGGAATCGATTCCCTCAACTTTAATAATTTGGCAAATGTCTTTTAATGCTTCTCTCCGTTCTTCCTTGGTCATAGATTTTCGCAGAATATAGAATAGATTTGGAATAGAATGGGCAGCCATGTATCCGTAAATTTTTTTATCCGCGCACATAGCAAGAATACGGTACGCAATATCATAATAAGGGTCTCTTCCTAACAACACATCTGCCAAAACATTTGTGTCAATTAATACCCGCATATTTTTCCTCCCTGGCTTTTGCTAATTCGGCTTTATAGTCGATTTCAGCATCACTCCGTTTACGAAATCGCTGCAAATCTTTCAATGCCCTTTGTTCCGGAGTTTCAGGCCCATCTGCCCTGTTTTCAAGCAGCCCCTCAACGCCCTCAAGAAGTTGTACTACATAATACAATTTTTCCTCCGGCATACGGCTGATCATATCAATTGCCCTTTGTTTCATCACTGTCATAAAAACCCCTCTTTCCCGTCACAAATCCTGAGTGCCATTGTATCTTTATTTCCTCCATCTGTCAGTCCTCTCCTTATCTACATTGTACCATTTTCCCATATTGATTACAAGAGACTGATTCTTTCAAATCGCCTTCTCCAATCCCGGACCTACAGAAGCAGCGATGGAAAGAAGGCGGAACATATTCAGAACAGCCCTTCCGCCTTTTCAGGCAGACATCTGTTAAATCCTGCCTATCCTGTTAATCCTCATCCCGCCGTCCCACGTATTCATTCCGCAATACCCGTAAATCCGTCTGCACAAGCTCTGATACAGAACACAAAAGTTTTTTCTGTCCTTTATTCTTCTGTATTTACATTTCATACATTTTACAGGACAAACCACGTAATTTTCTCCTTTCTTTATCCCAGACCGGCCGTGAGCGGCCAGGTATCCTGGAACAGTTTCTCGAAACGATTGAATAAATACCATAGAATTTGAATCGCGCTAGGGTACCGCAGGTTGCCTGGGATTCTCTCATCTTCGATGAGGCACCTCTTACGACAAGTATTATGGCATTTTAATCAAAACACCACAAGAGAAAGCTGCTTATACATTTCACCTTTCACAGTCGAAATCCCGGGCCCAACTGCATATCCGATGTTCACCTGTATATAGCATATATGAACATAGAAATCAACATAGCCGCAATCCCTAAAACGAGATAAAACCCTGCATACAGAATAAATGCTGTTTCTCCCATATCAAAGAACAGCCATGTCCCCGCCAGATATAATACTGCCGAAACAACCGGCAGATACCACATCTGTCTGCTGTTTCTCCCTGCAAAAGCACCTGCAATAACAGAATATATCGGATTCACGCCAAAAAATAATATAAAACAGACTGCCATCCCATTGTCACCTTTTATAAAAGTAACTGCCGTCCATGGCAGCAGCAACATGATGATCGCAGACAAAATGAGCCAAACTGTCTTGTTATGTTTCATACCTGTTTTATCCTCCTTCCGGTTTATTTTATAATCATACAATAATTAACTGTACTTGTAAACTACCCATTGTCTGAAGCCAATGGGCTTACTGTCTCCACGGGTGTTAATTCACACTGTCCATTTCTTTTTCAAAGAATAATGTGTGATTGTCAAGTCAATATACTTTTTAGCCGTTTTACCATGCATGCTGAAGGAGTTTTCAACTTATAATGGAGATTTTAATTTGCGGCGACTGCGCCGCCGCAAATAGGAGATAAATAACCCAAACCAATCCGGGCCTGCAGACGTAAACTTTATTTATCATTATTGAGCGAGCGGGCTAAAGCATATACTCCTGCCGCCAATACTGCACTTCCGGCTCCCAAAATAATCATCGGCGGCCAGACGCCGATCTTCCCTGCGATAAATATTGCTGTCGGCCCATCGCTGCCGCTGAACCTCATGGTCCATGTACTGTTTATGAAAAGATATATCCCATACAATACCACACACACTCCAACGATCGAACAGGAAAAACCAAATAATATTTTTTTCATCATTTTATTTTTCTGTCTCTTTGCAATATCGATACTTGCCAGAATACCTGTATCCGAATCATTTTGTGTTTTATCTGCTTCACAGTTTTTTTCGCATTTCATCAATTCTGATAAACTGATACCTAAAGAATCTGCCAGCGGTTCCAATGTGTTTATATCAGGAAATCCCAGGCCTCTCTCCCAGCGGCTCACTGCCTTATCAGTTACATTCAGCCTCTTTGCCAACTCTGCCTGCGTGATTTGCTTTTCTTTTCTAAGTTTGGCAATAAATAAGCCCAGTTCTCTTGCTTCCATTACTATATTCCTCCTTCTTTGATAAGTCAAATATAGCATCTAATGGCTGATCTTTGTACCGATGAATGCTTTATCTGCGGATATGCGGGCTCTACGATTTGTTTACCAAAACTTTCCGCATCGGAAATATTCCGGCAGCAGAATGCAATTCTCATCTTTTTTGGACAAAGCAATTATAGCACAGGCAAAGAGTTTATGTCCCTTTTTTCGTCAATATACTGATTTTTTCAGCAAGGCTCCGCACGCCAAATGATATGGAAAATCTGCTCATTCGCGACACAAAAACGGAGCGCTGCTCCGCAGATCATCTTTTATCTGCTTTACAGCGCTCTCGTATTACATTTTGATCAGTTCTCCCGTTTCCTTTTCAGCAGACCGTCTATGGCCAGGAACATACCGGATAACAGGAACAGTACTCCTGCCGCCGAACCGGTCCTTCCTGTCTTTGGAAGAGCCATGAGCGGAACTTCCTCGTCAAGGATCGTAACCACTTCCTGAGTCTCCCCGGTCTCCTCATTGGGCACATTGGCCAGAGGAACTATGGGATTATCGATGGGAATCACCGGAGGATTATCTCTCCCCGGCGTGTTGTCATCGTCGTCGGAATCATCGTCTCCTCCCGGGTTCCGCGGGGTTGACGAGGTTGTGATTTCCGTGGTGGTCTCCGTCGTAGTCTCTGTTGTGGTTTCTGTTGTGGTTTCTGTGGTCGTCTCTGTTGTTGTTGTGGTTCTTTCTGTAGTCGTGGTTGTCGTTTTCTCAGTCGTGGATTGTGTTGTTGGTTCTGTGGTGCTCTCAGTAGTGGATTCGGTAGTGCTCTCCGTGGTTGACTCGGTTGTGATTTCTGTGGTGGTCTCTTTGTGAGGCTTGTTGGTAACGGTAAAAATATATTTATATTCATCGCCTGCCTCTGCCTTTTCCACTACAGCTTCCCAGCCTTCCACGACCACTTCTTCAACCGTATACTCAGCGCCCAAAGAAGCTTCCGACGGAAGATCAATGAATTCGCAGCTCCAGCCGTTCTTTTCATTCAGCTCGGCTGTATCGATCACTTTATCACCGACCTTCAGATTGATCGTAACAGACGCCGGATGGTCAGAAGTCTCTTTTCCCTCTTCATCTAACCACTTTTTCTCTGCCTTAATCTTCATGTCTGCATCTTCGCCCATAGTTAAAGAACCGTTAAAAGCGATACCGCCACCAAAACTGTCAGCTGAATTGTCTGTAATAAATAATTTATAATAGCTGTCATTTTTGTAGGTGCCGTCTGTTTTACTAAGGACTCCAATACCTGAATACGTATTCGGATCTTCATACCATTTTTGAATATAGCTGTTGATATCAGGAATCACACCATCACCGATCTCTTCATCAACCCACTCTTCCGGATGCTGATACCAGTCTACCTTTTTTCCGTCATGAAGTCTGTTGGGCAGATGAGGTGCAATATAACATGGCTGTGTGGTAAAATCACTCCCCCATCTGACCGCACTGTTATCAGTTATAACTCCTCCCCGTGTCGCATAGATATAGCCTTTTCCGTATGGGCAGCTCCAGATTCCGCCGCCGGTTTTTCCAGCTTCATTCCCGGCAATCATTACCTGCTCCAAAGCAAGCTTGCTTCCCTGAGAAACATAAATACCTCCACCTGTATCGGCCTTGTTTCCATTAATTTTTCCGGAAATAAGCTGAATCTTGTCACTGGTAGCCTTATAATCTTCTCCGATACAGATGCCTCCACCCTGTTTAAGTGCAGTATTATTACTGATTTCTCCGCCGTTCATGGTGAAACTGCAGGCTCCTCCGACAAAGATACCACCACCACTACTTCTTGGAAATGAAGCAGTACCTGCTATATTTCCACTGATCTGTCCGTCATTCAGAACAACACTGCCTGCTGCAATATAAATACCGCCTCCATATGCGTCCCCATTATAATAATCAACATCAGAATCTGCAGTATTGTTAATAATCTTTCCGTCATTAATGATAAGCTTTCCGCTTTTTACATAGACTCCGCCACCATATGAAGCAAATCTGTTATCACCTTGACTCATTGCAATATTATTGCTGACTTCTCCGCCGTTTATGATGACTTCGCCATTATTTTCTATGGTCAGTCCGCCGCCTCTGTGGGCTGTAAAACCGGAAATCACGCTGCCCTCTTCCATGACGAGGCTGCCGCTGCAGCTGATCGGAGTAACCGTGCTGGAATTCTCAACAGTGCTGGTACCTTTTAAAGCAATCTCTTTTAAAGTAAGTTTTCCACCAGCTTCAATCTTAAATATCGTAGAAATCTTTCTTCCATTTTTAGCCCTGCTGATCTCCGCCCCATTCTCCGCCGTAATCGTCACTTCCTTATTGATCACGATGGTTTCTTTCAGGCTCTCGCTCTCCATCAGCACAACTAC
>CAJUJV010000023.1:0-4802 GCA_910586845.1 uncultured Hungatella sp. | reverse complement strand
CTACATCGCCGTCAACTGCCGCGTCCACGGCGTCCTTCAGGGACGGATAACCTGTTGCGCCGATCCTTGCCTTCCCCTCTACATTTCTCACAGTCATAAATGTAGGTGCATACAGGGAAAAATGCTCCGCCTCAAACTCAATCTCATCAACGCTCTCTTCCCCGGCTACGTTCACGGAATCAGATACAGTCTCAACGGAAACCACATCCTCCTCTGCGATCTCTGCCTGAAGCATATCTTCTTTGGCAGTCTCCACATACATGACCTCTACCATATCCGCGCCACGGCTGTACTCTTCGATCATGGGACCGGAGAAGGTCACCTGTACGGAACGGTTCCATGCCGCATTATCCAGCTTCTCGCCGTCGGCATCCAGAAGATCGATATTGTAAGTCAGGGAAGCCACGACTTCTTTCACTTCGCCGGACTGTGCCGCCCCTTCCTCTACCTTTTCCTTAATTACATCATCAAGTCCTGTCACCACATCTGCCACGGCAGTGACTCCCTCGGGAAGAACACCTTCTTTTGCGGAAATGCGGATAACGGTTCCGTCGGACATCTCCAACTCTGTTTCAAATGCCGGGAAGCCCTGAACATCCTCCAGCACCTTCAGCGCTTTCAGAGTAGTCGTGTACGCTTTTGCGGTGCTGCAGTAACCCATTCCCACCAGGTCAGCAGCATTGGGCTTTTCCTTACTGCTGTTGGAATCGGTGGCTTTATTCTTTGTGGTATCTGCTTTTACAGGAGCTTTCGTCTCCGGAACAACTGTCGTCTCGGCCGGAGCTTTGGTCTCAGCCTCAATCTTAGTCTCAGCTTTGGTCTCGGCTTCTGTCTCTGTTACAGCCTCTGTCCCGGCTTTTGACTCTTCTGCCGTCTCTGAAGCTGCTTCTGTCTCTGCCGAATCGTCTGCTTTGGACTCTGCAGCCTCCCCGGACTCTTTCTCTGTCTCTTCTGTCTCAGCTGCTTCTGAGGTCTCCTCAGCTTCTTTTTCCTCTTCCGTTTCTTTTTCCGTCTCGGTCTCTTTTATGTTTTCCGTTCCGGCCTCATTTTCTGTCTCACCGGAAACTTCTGTCTCTGTTCCGTCCTGGTCTTCTATGTCAGCCTTTTTCTCAGCTTCTCCCTCTGTCTCGTCCCTGTCTTCTATATCTCCGGAAACCTCTGTCTCCAGCCCTGCAGCTACCACGGGAACATCGTGGCGGGAAACAGCGGCGCTGAGTCCTTCTGACTGTGCCCCCATCTCCTGACTGTCGTCCTCTGTCTTATCCCCTTCTGTGTCTTCTGACTGATCTTCCCCGGCTGCCGCCTCGGATTCTCCGGCTTCAGACCCGCCTTCCTGTTCCGCTGCCTCAAATTCTCCGGATTCTGTCTCGTCTTCCTTGTCTGCTGTCTCAGACTTTTCGGATTCTGTCTCGTCTTCCTCGTCTGCCGTCTCAGTCTTCCCGGACCCGGCCTCGTCGCCGGTCTTTTCCGTCTCGGATCCTTCTCCGGCTTCCTCTGTCTCTCCGGTTTCTTCGGCAGCCTCTGACTTTTCCGTGTATTCTCCCGACTCCTCTGTCTCCTGCTCTCCTGCGGGATCCTTTTGGTCTTCTGCGGCAGATATTTCATCCTTGGTCTGATCCGGTACCTGGACTCCGGACTCTTTGTCCGTACCCGTCACTTCCCCGCTGCCGGTCTCTGTCTCATCCCCAGCCACGGTTCCTGAGCCGCTCTGGTTCTCCCCGGCTGCATCCTGATCCTTAACCTGGGTCTGAACTGCCTTGTCTGCGGACTGTACAGAATCGCTGCTGCCCACTTCTCCGAATACATCCTCGTATGCCCTCACAGAAACTCTTCCGGTCCTCTTAACCTTCTCGTTTCCGTCTACGGTTCTGAGCACGCTGGTGGTAAATCTGAGAGTTTCTTCTCCATTATTAATATAGAGGAAAATAACCTCCTCGTCGCCAGTCAGTTCATAGGTATCGTCGGCGTCTTCAGGAAGACGCACGAAAATCCTGACATCCCCCTCCGGGTCCCCGCCATCTACAGACGGATACACCTCATACACCTTACCTGTATCAAAAAACAGGCTCTCAAACCTGTCTGTTGCCCCGTCGGTGAAATCCAGATCGTCTCTTGTCACCGGAGAACCGCTTTCCACGGCTTCCCTGACGGCATTTGCCAGATCAGAGCCCCAGATCTCAAACTCAACCGTCTCTGCCTGAGCTGCCCAGACAGCACTCAGATCTCCGCTGATATTGGCAAAGACCATGGCCGCCGCCAGCAGGGCCGGCAGAAGATTCTTTTTAACAGAGAATCTGCGCTTCCTTTTCATTATCCTTTCTCCTTCCATACGTGAGGCTGCACATGGACAGCCAATTTCCTTTTTCTGAATCAAGTATAGCAGGGCCGGTGTTATGTCATATGTTATTTTTCCCCGCCCTTTTTGATCTTTTTCCAGTATTTATCAAAAAATATGGTTTCCCCCACACAAAATATAAACTTATGGCCAGAGCCGCCGCGGAGAGGGCCAGGCCGGCTTTCTGTCCCGGCAGATGATACTCCAGGCGGATCGTCGATCTCCCAGGCTTCAGCCTGACTCCCAGGACTCCGCCGTCTCCCAGTGGGACGGGCTGGCAGATCTCTCCGTTGACTTCTGCCTGCCAGCCTTTTTCCCATGGAACACAGGTCCAGAGGATCCCGCCTTCCCGGCTCTCCACCTCTCCTTCCAGAAAGGTATCGCCCCATCGGATGACGGTCCACGGTTCCCGGGACAGAAGTTCATACAGTTCCTGATACGCCTCATCATCATATCTGGCAGCATAGATCCTCAGATCTCCTGTCTCGGCAAATTTCATATCATGTTCGGAACGGTTGTTGAAAGGCAGTGTAACCTGTAACCTTTTTCCCGCCGGTATCTGCCGCAGATCAAACAGGCTCTTTCCCGCCGACAGTTCCCTGTCCTGCCGCTGGCCTTCCCACTCATAGATAAGGCGCTTTGCCTGACCTGTCTGGGCCCAGAGAAAGTAGTGGCCTTCCTCCGAAACAGATAATTCTCCGTATAATTCCGGGATCTGCTCCAGGTTATAAGGGTCCTCTGCCCGATAGCGGAAATATCCCTCATCCGATTCCGTGATCTCCATATGGACCGTCCTGATGTTTTCCAGGTGAACCAGCGTAAACAGATCCTTCTCAAGCCCTGCTCTGCGGGCAAATTCATTCTGCACTTCAAATGGACAGACCTTATCCGTGTCCCACTGCTCCATCTCATGAGGGACCA
Organism: uncultured Hungatella sp.; assembly: GCA_910586845.1. Taxonomy (GTDB): domain Bacteria; phylum Bacillota; class Clostridia; order Lachnospirales; family Lachnospiraceae; genus UBA3402. Next base: position 1,546 of record CAJUJV010000023.1, on the reverse strand, counting down.
CAAAGCCCGGACCGAGAGCCCGGGGATTCTCATAGATCTCCAGGTTATCTATGGTGTCTGTATAAGTGTAGAAGGGATTTTTCATGCCTCCGTTCCCGTCGTCCGTCTTCTCGATGATATAGGAAATGTCAAAAATTCCGTCCAGCAGAGGCGTGGGGTCATAATACCGGTAGGAGTTGGAACCTCCCGAAAATCCCAGCCGGACCATAAGCTGTGACATCCCTCCCGGAGCCATGGAGGAAAACTGGCTCAGACCATGGTAATGAAACAGTGCCCCGTCATTGATGGTCAGAAACCGCCGGAATTCCATACGGTAGAAATCCCCCTGCTCTTTTTCATCCAGATACTGCCGGACCCTGGCGGCTGCCTCCTGATTTTTGCTGTAATTATCATGGGACGTCTTTCTCACCAGCCCGTTGCATCCGGAATAAAAGCACTCTCCTGTTATCAGGCAGAGAAGAATGAGAAATCCTGCCTTCCCCGTACCGGTCCTTTTCTCTCTCCCCCGTCTCTTCTCTTTCCGGATAAGCGCCGCCACAAACAGGCCGTATATTGACAGCAGCGCCAGATTCAGGGCGATCTCCTGTTCCGAATACAGTCTCATCAGGTCTCTTCTTGCAGGGACGATCACATATTCTGACACCAGAAGAACCCCGGCCCACAGCAGGACTGCGGCCATGATCATGGTCTCTGTCAGCTGCTCTCTCTGCCTCCACATATGATATCCCAGGCTCAGGATCAGAAAAATATAGATAAACATAAACCGGTGAGGCAGATTTGCCGGAAAATGCATGCCGTGGATCACAAAGTCAAGGGGGCGGAACACACAGCAGCACAGGAGAAACAGAAGAGCCGTCCCGTATGCCGCTTTTTCTCTCTTCGGAACCCCGGGATTTATGAAAAAACAGAGGGCCAGGATGAGAGCCAGAAGACCGCATCCGATATTGGGTACCTTGTCGTTGGCGGACAATACCTGGGGCACCGCTCCCAGGAGATGACTCTCTCCTATCTGCCAGAAATTCTCATAGATCTCAAAACCGGACAGTGTTGCAGATCCTGCCGCTGTCTGAGACAGGGCCAGCGCTGCGGGGAGGATCAGAAATCCCCCGAGCCCCGCCGCCAGCACCGACAGCCCGGCATAGCGGACCCCTTTTTTGACCCATAGTCCTGTCTGATCTTTCCGGAACATGCACCCGGTCTGTATCAGGACATAAAGGACCGATCCGACACACACCAGATAGGCCACATAGAAGTTAAACAGGATCGCGCAGGCCAGGGCTCCCAGATAAAGCCTGCCGTCATCCTTTCTCAGCAACCGGTCGATGCCCGCGGCCACCAGAGGAAATAAGGCCAGATCGTCCAGCCACATGACATTCCAGCAGTAGGCGGTCATAAAGCCGCTGAAGGCATAGAGGAGCCCCCACAACAGGGCAGCAGGGTTTTCCTCCTGAAAGTGCTGCTCCAGATAACAGGTGAAGCATCCTGCTGCCAGAGACAGCTTCACTCCGATGAGAAACAGCATGAAATCTGCGATTCCTTTCTGTGG
>CAJUJV010000022.1:35099-49078 GCA_910586845.1 uncultured Hungatella sp. | reverse complement strand
GTCAGCAGCCCGTTTCACGGTCTGCGTGTAGTCTCTTGTAAACTGACCTAAACTTCTGTTATAATATTTGTCGTAAGGAGGGGTATATAGGTGGCTGTGCCGGGTGTCATCGGCGCAGGCAGCTGTGAACCAGGAGAAAGGGGCGCTTGGAATGGGATTCTATCTGAACAACAATGAGCCATATTCTATGTATCAGGAGATGGCCCGGAGTCCATACTTTGTAGATAAGACGGCCATGATCGCTGAGATCATCCCGCGGATCGGGATCGGGGAAAAATACATCTGCGTGACACGCCCCAGGAGGTTTGGAAAGTCTGTCATGGCTTCCATGCTGGGGGCTTTCTTTTCAAAGGCCCGGGACGCGAAAGAGCTTTTTGACACCATGGACATTTCCCACTCCCCGTTTTATGAAAAGCACTTAAATAAGTACAATGTCATCTATATGGATTTCAGCGGGACAGGCGGTTTTGATGACTATGGCCGCTATATCTCGGAGATTCAGGCCATGCTGAGAGAGGATCTGCGAGGAGAATATAAAGGTCTACCTTTCCGCCAGGGATCAGTATGATGTCCGGAGAGAGGACAAGTCCGGCATTGGCTATGTGGATTTTATCTTTTATCCCAAGTATGACAGGAGTCTTGACGGAATGATTCTTGAGCTGAAAGTTGACGACACGCCGGAGAAGGCCATCGATCAGATAAAAGAGAAAAAGTATGACCTGCGGTTTCGGGGGAAGACAGGGGAAAAGCCTTCCCTGCTCGATTGTACACGGGGCAGGCCCCCGAAAGGAGTATTGCCGCCTGCCGTCCTCGCAGAGAGGAAAGGCGCTGTCCCTGTCCCGGACTCTTATGCGGAAGGGTATTCGGAATCCGATGCGCGTAAGAAGTTGACCATCTGTCTTGGCGACATGCCGAACTCTTTCTTGAATGCCCGGAAGTAGGAAGAATAATCCCCGAATCCGTACATCAGATAGGCATCCTTGATCATGGAATTACCGATCAGTTCCTGCTTTGACAGATATAATTTCTTTTTGACGATATAGCTGTAGATGGAAACTCCCATAAATTCCGTAAACTGCCGGGACAGATAGGACTTGCTTACAAATAAAGCTTCAGCGATCTCCTCTACCCGGATCTCCTCGGTGATATGCTCGGAGATATAATTCAGGGCTTTGGAGATCAGCGGGTCCGTCACAGCCGATTCGTCCGGGAGAGCCGGCTGATAATATAGCTTGATCCGGGCTAAGGATACCAGAAGTTCGATGATCAGGGCGTTCAGGAGAATGTCAGAGCCATATTCTTCACTTTTTACATTGATCATCATCTGCTGCAGAAGCTTGCTGATCATTATCTGGCTCTCTTCTGAGATATGCATGTGGTTGGAAGCGCCGGATATCTTTTCAAAAGGCAGCATCAGGTTGGTGTTCGGCGAACACATGCTTTTTAAGTAATCCGGGCTGAGCCACAGGACGTAGCGGATATAGGGCTTTTTATCCAGAGATTTGATAGCGGCAAAATGACGCTGGGCCGGCTTAATCAGAAGGACATCTCCCTTTCGCAGAGAATAGCTGTGATCATCAATGGTATACTGGATATTGCCTGATATCAGGAAGTAAAATTCGTAATAATCGTGAGTATGTTCGTCGAATTCCCGCATGGAGTCATCGAAATTATAGTAAATGTCAAAAGGCTTTCCCTTCATCTGGGGTTTTGGATAGAAACGGCTGGGCACTACTTTTCTTTGCATTTTCATTTCTCCCTTTATTGTGAATCATTCTCATACTCTGCAGGTCAAGGGCATGGTTAGTTTATATAAATATTCTAATCAATGCCTGTTTTTTGTCAATATAAGATAAAGTATCATAAAAGAAAACCGATTTCCTTTATAACCCGTCTATTTTATAAAGACACGATTCGCAATGTTATAGAGAGAAAAAACATAGTTTCAGCCGGAGTTGTGGTCTATAATAGAGAAAAATAACGAACGGAGGGAAACGAACATGAAAAAATTCACCAAAAAGATAGAACCCTATCTTTATCTGCTTCCTGCTCTGATACTGCTCTGATACTGCTGGGATTGTTTGTATATTATACATTTGGGAAAACAGTGGTGGGAAGCTTTTTTTTGTTGACAGGTATGGAGATTTTTCAAAGTTCACCGGCCTGAAAAATTACATCAGACTTTTTTCTGATGAGGGATTTTACCGGGCATTGTTTAATACTTTGAAGCATCTGGTGATGATGGTACCGTCCACCATAGGATTGAGTTTGCTGCTGGCATTGTTCTCTGACAAAAAGAGCCGGTTTAGCCGGATCTACGAGACTCTGTTCTGCCTTTCCATGGCAGTCTCCACAGCGGTAGCCGGAAAAATCTTTCAAATGCTGTTTAATCCGTCTCTGGGAATTATCAACTCCGTACTTGGACTGGACATCAGCTGGCTGACAGATAAGAGGTACGCGCTGCCGGCATTGACGGTGATCCTCGTCTGGACAGAATTGGGATTCAGCTATATTTATCTGACAGCGGCTATCCGCAACCTTTCCGAGGACGTACTGGAGTCGGCGGACGTGGAGGGAGCCAGCAGACTGCAGAAGGTCTGGAGAATTGTTTTGCCGCTGATTTCCCCATCCCTGTTTTATCTTTTCTGTACCTTGTCAGTGTCTTCGATGATCATGGTCCGTCTCGTTCTGATCCTGACCCAGGGAGGACCGGCAGGTTCCACTGAGACACTGATTTACCGGATGTACAATTTGGCTTACAACAATTCCAATTACAGTTCGGCTTACGCCCTGGGAGTAGTGGTGTTTGTGATGGTATTAGGACTGATGGTCCTGAATTTCTGGATGGAGAAAAGGAGTGTATTCTATGAGTAGAAAAACGAAACAATCTCTTTATTATAATCTGGGCGGACTGTTAAAACTGGCTCTGGGGATTTTGCTGATCTTCCCCATCATCTACGCGGCCGGCCTGTCCTTTATGGACGCCGCTGAGATCACCACACCGCCGCCCAAGGTGCTGCCCCGCTCCTTTGGATATCTGGAAAATTATATTACCATTTTTACGAAGACGAAGATGCTGCGGTTTTTACTGAATTCCCTGCTGGTCTCCGTTTTTGGAACCATGGGAAGACTGATCACCGCCGTCACCGCCTCGTTTGCCTTCTGTTTTTATGAATTCAAAGGAAAAAATTTCCTCTTCTATCTGATTCTGGGGAGTATGATGATTCCGGGGGATGCCATAATTCTGACTAACTACCTGACCGTGTCCCGCATGGGGATCATGAATACGTTCCTGGGATTGGTGATCATTTATCTGGTACATGCCAATTACATATTTATGATGCGCCAGTCCATGCTGTCCCTTCCCAAATCCCTCCATGAGGCGGCCCTGATCGACGGATGCAGCAGCCTGCGCTTTTTGATCAGCATCGTAATCCCACTGTCCAAGCCCATTATCACCACCATCAGCCTGTCTTCCTTTGTGGGCCTGTGGAATATTTACTTGTGGCCTCTTTTGATTACCAACGCGGAGGAGATGCGGACCGTCCAGGTAGGGATCACCATGCTCAACACGGCAGAACAGCAGTCTTACGGACCTATTATGGCCGCCTCCTGTGTGGCTCTGCTTCCCGCGGTCGTCATCTTTTTAATCAGCCAGCGGTATATCGTCAGGGGAATGACGGCAGGAGCGGTAAAGGGATAAAAAACAATCACATAAAAAGAAAGGAAACCATTATGAAGAAGAAAATCAAAACAAGAATCATGTTTGTCATGGCGGCTGTGTCACTGATGGCCGGTATCATGGGCTGCGGCGCGAAGACATCTCAGAACAGCGGGGACGCTGTGGGAAAAGAGGTATCACCAGATGGAGGAAGTTCTTCCGGAGCGGACGGGGGTATCATCGAGATTTCCCTCTGGCATCCCATGGGAGGGGTCAACGGTGAGACGGTTGAGCGGATCGCGGCCGGGTTTAACGAGACTGTCGGAAAAGAAAAGGGAATTAAGGTATCCCCGGTGTACCAGGGAGCCAACGCCGACCTTGCCAAGAAACTGAAAGCCGCCTTTCAGGCCAATGATTTTAAGAACATGCCGGACCTGACCTTTTGCCCCGCAGGAGAAACCGGATATATGCAGGGAATAGATGTGGTGGTAAAAGCCCAGGACATCCTGGACCAGAACCTGATTGGTCTGGGAATCGATGACTTTGAGCCGGCTGCCATCAAGGCTCTGACCTGTGAAAACAAGGTAGTGGGACTTCCCTATGCTCCGTCCGCAATCTGTATGTACTACAATAAGAACGCGTTTAAGGAAGCCGGGTTAGACCCGGAGACTGCTCCGAAGACCATCAGGGAACTGGGAGAATACTCGGCCAGGCTGACGAAACGGGACGGAGAAACCATAACCCAGTACGGATTTGGCTATCAGCTGGATTCCTGGGTGATGTCCAGCTGGATTGGACAGCAGGACACGGATGGGAAAGGATATTCCCTGTTTGGCGACAATGACAACGGACATGCCGCCAATATGACAAAGGTGGAGTTTGACGGCAACCAGACCATGAAGACATTTTTGACAGAATACCAGGCAGCCTGCCAGGAAGGTTCCTTTAAGTATCTGGAAGATGACCGCAAAAATAATTTCGGTTCCGGGAATATTACCATCACTCTGTGTTCCTCCGCGGATATTACAGGCATGAAAGAATTGGCTGCCGGTAAATTTGAACTGGGTATCGCGTACCTGCCAAAGGTAAATGATTCGGCTGCAGGCGGCGTCAGCTGCGGCGGTTCGGCGCTGTATCCGGTGGATAAAGGCGATGCCGCGAAACTGGATGCCGTATATGAATACCTGAAATATCTGTATTCTCCGGAAGTCCAGATGGACTGGCACACCAGTACAGGGTATCTGGCGGCAGTGCCGGCGGCCTACGAACTGGATGAATACAAATCATTTTTAGAGAACAACCCATTATATGGAGTGGGAGTCAGTCAGCTTCATGATTCCAATATCAATATACAGGAACCTATGTGCGGGGTAGGGGGAGCCATATCCGGCTTCATAAAGGACGGAATTGTATCGGTTCTGGACGGCAGTTCGGATATTGATTCGGCGGTTGCCTCCATGGCTCAGGCATGCAACCAGGCTCTGGAAGATTATAATCTGGCAAATCAATAAAGGAGAGGACGAGAATGAGATTATCTACCTCTACGAATATCATGGATATGGTTCCGGAGCCGTCGGGAAGCGTGGGGCTGGAGGAGTGTCTGACAAGATGCGCAGCGGCGGGATTTCAGGTCTTTGACTTAAATTTATGTGATCAGGGACTGCCGGGAAGGTATTTGGCCTCCGACGATTGGGAGGAGGAAACCCGGCGCCTTAAGGAACTGGCACAGACCCTGGGAATCCAGTTTTCCCAATCTCATCTGGAATTTTATAACGTGTGCGACCAGAACGCGGAGAGGCGGGAATGGAGAGAAGAACTGGTGCGCAGAGGGATCATCGCCTCCGGCCGCCTGGGGGTTAAGTGGGCCGTGTACCATGCGGGAAGCGTGTATGATCATCTGGATTATTCCTACGCGAAATCCAGGGAAGCAAATCTGGAATATGTAAAACCCCATCTGGAGCTGGCAGCCAGGGCGGGAATCGGACTGGCCGTGGAAAACGTGCCGGATAAGGAGAAGCGCCGGTTTTCCGGGTCAGCGGAGGAACTGATCGATCTGGTGGATACGGTTAACCAGAAAAATTTTGGGATATGCTGGGATTTCGACCATGCCCACCTGGCAGGAATCGATCAGCCTTACTGGCTGCGCCGGATCGGGAGCCGGTTAAAAGCGGTTCATATAGCCGACAATAACGGGGAATGGGACGAGCATCTAGCTCCGTTCTATGGAACCATCGACTGGACGGCTATGATGAGGACGCTGAAGCAGATCGGATACCAAAATGATCTTACTTATGAAATACATAATATGACCAGAAGGCTGCCGGATAAACTGCGGGAAGTCCAGTTAAAGCACCTTATTGAAATAGGACAGTACCTGCGTCAGATCTATGAAACCGCGGAATAAGACGGCGGAGCCGTCTACATCCCAATCATATCAAACTGCTCAAAGGAAATCACCAGATCATAATCCTTTCCAGGATTCGGGTATTTGATCTGGACGGATTTCAGGGTCTGGCTGTAGTACCAGCCCTCCCTGGCAGCCTCAAACTTCTTCCTGTGGAGGAAATGGGGCAGCATCTTTTGGTCAGCTTTCACCCAGAAGGGAGCCTTTTCCCGGTGTACCGCGTCAATATAGATCTGTTCCACCCCTGTCTCATAAGAGCCCTGGTGACTGAATGATATCACCGTCGTCTCCCCGGCCCTCACCTGGATCAGAGTCTTCAAGTATCGCCCTTTTTCGTAATCCAGTGTAATTCCGTCGTCCTCGTAGAGGGTAAAAGAGCTGTCTCTGTCCGGAGCGCACAGGAGACGAATCCCTGTGACCTGTTCCGTGGCCAGGTTGTTCATCTGGTTTAAAGCCATGGGCAGGATGGCTCCGTCGGGGATAAACAGGGGAATGGAGCTGATGTCCACGGGAATCTCTATGGTCTGTCCTCCCTCATAGGCCTCTCTTGTATAGAAATCATAGAAGGTCCGGCCCCTGGGAAGGCAGATCCGCCGGGTACATGCCCCTTTTTCCACCACGTTGGCCACCAGGAGGGAGTCTCCCACCATAAAGTCCACGCCCTCCTCGTAGCAGCCTGGGTCCTGCTGGAAGGCGCTGCACATAGGCTCCATGATGGGGAGCCCTGTGTCGTGGGCCCGGGCCATGAGGGAGTACAGGTAGGGGAACAGGCGGTAGCGGAATTTTATGGCATCCCGGATATAACCGGTGTAGGCTCCGTACATCCAGGGCTCTGTCACCGTGTTGTCCGTGTTTACGGAGTGGACGGAAAATCTGGGCTGGAAGATGCCGTTCTGCACCCACCGGACCATCAGCTCCGCCTCCGGAGAGGGCCCGTAGAAGCCGCCGATGTCGCAGCCCTGGTTTGCCACGCCGGAAAGGCTCATCCCCAGGATGGTGGCGATGTTGTATTTCAGGCTGTCCCAGCAGGTGAGATTGTCCCCGGCCCAGGTCTGGGCATACCGCTGGATCCCCGCATGGCCGGAACGGCACACGATAAAGGGGCGGATGCTGCCGAAGGTTTCCTCCACAGCCTCCATGGTCACGTGACACATAAGATTGGCCATGGCTGCCTTGATCTCACCGATGGTGGTTCCTCTGCCTTCCAGCTCACAGCGGCAGTCCTTGTCCACCAGACTGTCGTACTCACAGTTGTCGTTCCACACGGAGCCGGTTCCCATCTCCAGAACCGACTCTTTCAGCATCTCTTTCCACACAGTCCTTGCTCTCGGGCTGGTGAAATCCACAAACGCTCCGGGGCCGCCCCACCAGGTTCCCACTCCAGGTTCATCCTTCTGACTGTCTTTTACGAAAATGCCTTTTTCTTTCATCTCTTCCAGCCGGGGATGGACAAGGAGGATTCCCGGTTTTACATTGGGAGAAACCGTGATGCCACGTTTTTTCATTTCCGAGAAAAACATTTTGGGATCCCTGAACCGCTTTTTGTTCCAGGTAAAGACACATCTTTTTAATCCTTCTTCTGTCTCCAGGGAGGTGTAGCCGGAGGAAAGCTGGAAGCCGTCAACAGGGATGTCCTCCTCCTTTGTGGTGTCGATAAACTGGATGATGGCGTCGTCGCAGTTTTCGGGAAGCTCCGGGTAATACATGGAGGAGCCCAGATATCCAAGGGCCGTCTTTGGCAGCAGGGCGGATTTGCCGGTCAGATCCGTGTACCGCTCCACCACCTGCCGCACGGCTGGCCCGGCGATGAGAAACAGGTCGATGTCTCCGGCGTCGGCGCGGTAACGGCTGTGCATGTTCCAGTAATTGCTTTTTTCCCGTCCCATGTCAAAATCGCATTCCGCCGTGTTGTGGTAAAAATATCCCACTGCTTTTTTGCTCTCTTTGTTCAGCCTAATATAGAAGGGAATATGTTTGTAGAGGGAATCCGTCTCTTTGGGGTCGTATCCCATGGCGTCCTTGGGGCTCATGGACATATATTTCCGGGCCTTATTGAAGGAACCTGTTTTTTCCCCGAATCCGTAAAAACAGTCCCCGGGGGAGATCTCGCTGGTGTGGATCCGCCGGTGGTTGGAGTCCTCCTGATACCCCAGGTCCACCATATCCCGGTGGAGTATGGTATTGTCCCTGTCCCGGACGGTTACGCGGAAGGGTTCTTTTTCCAGCTCCACTTTCAGTTCTTTTCCCTGGATAATGGCCCGGTCTTCCAGGTCTGTCAGCAGGGCCTCTGCCGGCTTCACCCGTCTCCGATACCGTCCCGTGAGGCTGTCCCCCAGATCTTCCCACGCTGTCATAACCAGGCTGTAGGAGATTTCCTCAAAATCTCCGTCGAATCCTGCCCGAATCCGGATGATGTGGTCTGTGAGAAACCAGATACGCAGCTCCACACAGTTTGTCATGACGGATATATAGCCGTCATTCTGACAGATCTTTTCCACTTTTCTGCAAATCTTCATTGCCGTTCCCCCTTTTCTCCCGGCCAGTGGTGCTTTGGCAGGCCGGGACTTATATAGTTTAATCATACAAAATCTGACTGAGAAAAGCCAGATATTCTTTCTGCAAAGAGCTCTTTTATGGACAGCGGGAAAAGGCTGTGCTACAATTTGTCACAGGAAGGTCCCTTACGACCTGATTGCGCCTCAGCGCAATACAAATTTGTTTCAGACAGAGAAAAGAGGATAAGATGGAAGAACAAAAGCAAGGAACCCGTCTGTCCGGATACCGGCCGGATTATGTGGTGTTTGATCTGGAGACCACAGGATTAAGTCCCGTGAGTGACGGGATCATCGAGATCTCTGCTGTAAAGGTAGAGAACGGGAAGGTAACAGACAGTTTTTCTACGCTGGTGAATCCGGGGAGGAGGATTCCTGCCGCGGCCACCCGGGTCAACGGGATCACGGATCAGATGGTAAAAGACGCTCCTGGGCTGAAAGAGGCTCTGGATCAGTTTCTCTCTTTTATCGGCGACCAGGTTCTGGTGGGCCACAATATTCACAGTTTTGATATGGGTTTTTTAAACCACGCCATGGAAGAACTGTATAAAACGCGTCTGGGCAATGATTATATCGATACGCTCTATATGGCCAGAAGCTGTCTCAAAGGAGTGTGCCGCCACCGGCTGGTAGATCTGGCCGCCTATTTTAACATCAGTACAGAGGGGGCTCACCGGGCGCTTAACGACTGTATCATGAATCAGAAATGTTATGAAAAGATGGGAAAGCTTATGGAAACGGCGAATCCTAAGCCCGGGTCCGGGGAAAAATGTCCAAGATGCGGAGGGGAGCTGGTGAAACGCAGCGGAAGGTTCGGCTGGTTTTACGGATGCAGCAGTTTCCCCAACTGCAGATATACAAAAAATATAGGAAAGGAAATCTGAAAAATGGGAATTTTTGAAGGGAAAACAGCCATCATCACCGGAGGAGGAAAGGCGAAATCCATCGGCTACGGCATTGCGACAGCTTATGCCAGGGAAGGTGCGGACCTGGTTCTGACCGGCCGCAGCGAGCAGAAGCTTCTGGATGCCAGGGAGGAACTGGAGCGGCTCTACGGCATCCGGGTGCTGGCCATGCAGGCCGACGTCACTCCGGATGACGAGTCAGAGGAACGGGTCAGGGCGGTGGTGAAAAAGACCATAGAGACCTTCGGGCGCATCGATGTCTTGATCAATAACGCCCAGGCTTCTGCTTCCGGGATTCCTCTGTCCATGCAGACCAGGGATCACTTTGATCTGGGCATCTATTCCGGGCTTTATGCCACATTTTATTATATGAGGGAATGTTACCCTTATCTGAAAGAGACCCAGGGGTCGGTCATCAATTTTGCCTCCGGGGCAGGACTCTTCGGCAATGCGGGACAGTGTTCCTACGCCGCGGCCAAAGAAGGCATCAGAGGGCTGTCCAGAGTGGCGGCCACAGAGTGGGGCAAGGACAATATCAATGTAAATGTGGTATGCCCTCTGGCCATGACCTCTCAGCTGGAGAATTTTAAAGCTTCTTATCCGGAAGCCTACGAGAAGAACTTAAGAGCCGTGCCCATGGGAAGATTCGGGGATCCGGAAAAGGATATCGGACGGGTGTGCGTACAGCTGGGCTCCCCGGATTTTAAGTATATGTCCGGTGAGACCATTACCTTAGAGGGCGGTATGGGCCTTCGTCCGTAAAAGAACAGAAGATGGAGATAAGGGGAGGAAGCATTTTATGAAAGCTGTTACTGACGATGAACCGGAGAAGATCACGGTCCGGGAGAAAGAAACTGATTCTGTGAAAGCAGACGGGGCCGGAGGCCGGGATGCTGCAGAAGAAAATCAGGAAGGAGTCAGGATCATCCACACCACAGGGAGGAACAACTGCGGCGGACGGTGTGTGATTCATGCTCATGTGAGAGACGGGGTCATCGAGAAACTGACTACGGATACCAGGGAGACGGCGGGGGAGAACATACCTCTGACGGCCTGTGTCCGGGGACTGAACTACCACAGAACGTTTCTGGGAGAAGACCGGTTAAAATATCCCATGAAGCGGGTGGGCCGGCGGGGAGAAGGAAAGTTCCGGAGGATCACCTGGGAGGAGGCTATAGACATCATCGTCTCGGAGTGGGTGAGGATCCGTGACACCTACGGCCCCGGATCCAGGTATGTGAATTATGCCACCGGGGTCAGCGCCCTTATGAGAGGCAGCAGTCTGGCCAAACGGCTTCTGAGCCTGGACGGAGGATTTCTGGATTTTTACAATTCCTACAGTACGGCCTGTATCCGCCAGGCTACGGAGCTGATGTACGGGACCTGCAGGACCGGCAGCAGTCTGGAACACTGGCTGGATTCCAACCTGATCATCCTGTGGGGCCACAACCCGGCGGAGACCAGATTTGACAGCGGCACCATGTACTGGCTGAAGAAGGCCAGGGAGAAAGGGATTCCCATAGTCGTGGTGGATCCCCGGAAAAACGATACGGTTCTTCAGCTGAACGCCCAGTGGATCCCTCTCCGCCCTGCTACCGACGGGGCCATGATGGATGCCATGGCCTATGTGATCGTGGAAGAAGGGCTGCAGGATCAGGAGTTTCTTGACCGATGCTGTCTTGGATTTGACAGAGAACATATGCCGGAGGGGGTGGACCCGTCTGAATGCTATCTGTCTTATCTCATGGGGGAGAAAGACGGGATTCCCAAGACTCCTCAATGGGCGGAAAAGATCACCGGAGTCAGCGCCGGCACTATCGGGGATCTGGCAGTCCGCTACGCCGGGGCCAGACCCGGGGCTCTGATCCAGGGCTACGGGCCTCAGCGGCACGGCTGCGGAGAGCAGGCAGTCAGAGGCGGGATTCTTCTGGCCTGTCTCACGGGCAATGTGGGAGTCAGAGGCGGATGGGCCAGCGGAGTCGCGGACTGTATCCGGCATAAGAATCCGTCTTTTCCCAAAGCAGAGAATCCATACAACCGGAAAATACCTGTCTTTTTGTGGACCGAAGCCATTGTCCGGGGCCATGAGATGACGGGGCTGGACGGAGTGAAGGCGGACCCCCGGGGCTCTGCGGGCATGGGCAGAAATACAGACTGGGAACAGCAGGCGGCAGAAGACCAGGAGATCCGCCTGGACAGCGATATCAAGATGATCCTCAACCTGGCGGGAAACTGTCTCATCAATCAGCACAGTGATATCAACAGGACATCGGAGATCTTAAAAGACACATCCAGATGTGAATTTATCCTCTGCAGCGATCTGTTCATGACCTCCAGCGCCAGATACGCGGATATCCTGCTGCCGGGAGTGTCCATGTTTGAATGCGAGAATATTACCATGCCCTGGCAGTACGGAGATTTTCTGGGATTCGGAAATCAGGTGATAGAGCCTCTGTATGAAGGGCGGTTTGAATATGACTGGCTCTGTCAGGTGGCAGAAAGGCTCGGCCTGGGTCAGGAGTTTTCCCAGGGGAGGACGGCCGGACAGTGGCTGGAATATCTTTACAACTGTCTGAGAGAGGAAGAAAAGGAACTGCCGGATTATGAGACCTTTAAAGAGGCAGGGATCTTCCGTTACCAGAATAACCCTTCGGTCATCGCCTTTGAGAAAGAGAGAAAAGACCCGGCTGCCTGTCCCTTTCCCACGCCCAGCGGTAAGATCGAGATCTTCTCGGAGAAGGTGTACCGGACGGAATATAAAGACTTTTTTCCTGCTATCCCCAGATATGTGGAACCGCCGGAGGGACCGTCGGATCCGCTGACAGAGAAATACCCCCTGCAGCTCATCGGCTGGCATACCAGGCGCAGATGCCACAGCATCCATGACAATAATCGGGGTATGGACAAAGTGGATCCTCAGGCACTGTGGATGAACCCGGCAGACGCCAAAGTCCGTGATCTGAGAGACGGGGATATGGTCCTGGTGTGGAACGCCAGAGGACGGATGAAGATTCCGGTAAAGGTGACGGACAGGATCATGGAAGGAGTGACCGCCCTCTCTCAGGGGGCCTGGTACCGGCCTGATGAGGAAGGAACAGACAGGGCAGGCTCTATCAATGTTCTTACCTCCCTGAAGCCTACTGCCTATGCAAGGGGGAACCCACAGCATACGAATCTGGTGGAGGTGAGGAAGTGTGCCGGTTGTCAGAGGCAGGACGCAGAGTATATCACGGGAGCAGGAAAGGAAAACAGTTATGAACAGACAGCCATATATCTTTGCAGTCAGCGGCTACAAGAATTCGGGGAAGACCACACTGCTGACCCGCCTGATCCCGGAACTGACGGGCCGGGGGTACCGGGTGGCGGTCATCAAGCATGACGGCCATGATTTTGACAGCGACGTGCCGGGAACGGACAGCTACCGCTTTCAGAAAGCAGGCGCTTACGGGACGGCAGTGTACTCTTCCCGAAGGCTGATGGTCATCAGAGAGTATAAGGAGCCTGACGAGAAGATGCTGATGGAGGCATTCGGCGATGCGGATATTATCCTGATCGAGGGACTGAAGCACAGCAGTTATCCAAAATATGTATGTGCTTATCCTCAAGAGGAACCCATATCGGTCCGGGAACTGGCGGACCGGATCGAGGCGGGGATGAAAGCGCAGAAAACGGAGGAAAGGGAACGGGATGGAGCCTGAAGATCGAAAAAAGACAGGAGCCGGGCTCCTGATGGCTGCCTCGGTATTATCCATCGTCATCAGTTACTCCCTGCTGGCAGACAACGGCAGTCAGGGAGAGACGGATTACGGCTCTTATGAATATCATATCGCCGTCATATCCGACGAGACGGACACTTCTTTCTGGGAATCTGTCTATGAGGGAGCCGTGGAGGCCGGGGCGGAGTACGGCGCTTATGTGGAGCAGGTCGGAGACGGCCTGGCGGACCGGTTTTCCATGGAAGATGCTATTAACATCGCAATCTACGAACATGTAGACGGCATTCTCCTGAAGGCGGCGGAGGAAGAGAAGACCAGACAGCTGATCGACAAGGCCTGCAGCCGGGGGATTCCGGTGATCACCATGCAGAAAGACGTTCCCGATTCCAGACGTCAGGGATTTGTGGGCATCAATGATTATTTTCTGGGGCAGGAGTACGGAAAAAGAGTGCTGAAGATCGCCGGCGATGATACCCGTCTGGTGACGGTCCTGTTTCCGGGGGCCAGCTTCAATGAGACCAGCCGGAAATGGTTTCGTCTGGGACTCAGCAATACGGTGGGGCAGGACAAGATCTGGCTGGACTACAAGATTATCCGCGACGACAAGGGACTGAACAACGCGGAGGATGTGATCCATGACATGGCGGAGGGAAGATGCAGCAGCCGGACATCATCATCTGCCTGGATGAGGTGATCACTCAGTCCACCTGCCGCCTTATCCGCGACAGGGGACTGTCTGAA
>CAJUJV010000022.1:28837-35089 GCA_910586845.1 uncultured Hungatella sp. | reverse complement strand
AACAGATCAGGATCATCGGCAGCTATGTGTCTGACGACATCCTGCAGGAGATCCGGCAGGGATATCTGGACTCCACCATTACCATCGATCCCCGGGCCATGGGGCGCATGAGCATGGAGGCCCTGATGACTTATAAACAGTATCACATGGTCAGCTATTATACGGAGGTAGGCACAAGGCTTATCGATCAGGCCGAAGCCGGCGAATATGGGAAGGAGGAGGACGATTGAGCAGGCATTTTTTTAACCGGTCCCTCCGAACCAAGCTGATCCTTCCCGTTATGGTCACCATGGCCCTGTCCCTGGGCATCAATCTCATCCTGTTCGGCAGGATCAATAATACAGTGGAAAATATGGATCAGGTCTATGCCACCAACATACGGCTCAGTGAACTGGAACGGCTTCTGACAGAAATGGAAAGCCATGTGTATCAGTATCTCAATATCCAGAGCCAGGATGCGCTGGAGGCTTTTTCGGAGAACAGGGGGATCTTTGCCGCCATGATCGGGGAGATCGACGACACTATCACAGACCATCCGGCCCGGCGAATGGAGCGGAATATCCGGCAGCTGGCCGGCTCCTACCTGGAACTTACGGACCGGGCCATAGAGGCCAAGCAGAACCATGACGTGGTTTCTTATAAAGAGAGCTTTGAGGAGATACAGGCGGTGTATACCTATCTCCTGGCCTACATCAGAGGCCTGGATACCCTGAGATTTAAGGCCAACTCGGAGAATTATGACGTGCTCTACCAGTACCTGAGGTATCTGGAGCTGTTTATGACCGCGGTTCTGGCGGGAGTCACCTGTTGTCTGACCATCTTTCTCTATGTGATCATCGGAACCTTTACCCGGCCTCTGGAGGAACTGGCAGGAAAGGCCAGGGAGGTGGGAAAAGGAAACTTCGGCATCGCTCTCACACCGCCTGAAAGCGAAGACGAGGTGGGGACGGTAACAGGGGCCTTTAATCAGATGATTGTCAGCATCAACGATTACATCCGCAGGACCAGGGAGAGCATGGAACTGGAGATCCGGATGAAAGAGAAGGAGCTGGCCATGGAAAGCCTGTTAAAAGAGGCCCAGCTGAAATATTATCAGGCCCAGATCAATCCCCATTTTCTGTTTAATACCCTGAATGCAGGCCAGCAGCTGGCCATGATGGAGGATGCGGAGAGAACTTATGCCTTTATCGAAAATATGGCCTCGTTCTTCCGCTACCGGCTGAAAAAGAACGGAGAGGAATCCACGCTGCAGGAGGAGATCGGGCTTATCGACAGTTATATGTACATCATGAATGTGCGGTATTCCAACGAGATCCATCTGGAATAAGATATCGATCCCGGACTCTCGGACATCCTGTTTCCCGGCATGGTGCTGCAGCCGGTTATCGAAAATGCCCTCCATCACGGGCTGGGAGGCGTGGAATGGGAGAAACACATCTGGTTTCTGGTAAAGCAGGAGGGAGAAGAAGCGGTGATCCGGATCAGGGACAACGGCGCGGGGATAGGGGAAGAGACGCTGAAAGGCCTGAGAGAGGAGATTCCCCTGCCGTCCGGTGAGAAGAAAGATACGGGAAACGGAGTGGGGCTTGCCAATGTCCGGGAACGGCTGCGGCTGTATTTTGAGCGAACCGACGTTATGACCATCGAAAGCGGCGGAGAAGGAAAAGGGGCGCAGGTGACCATACGGGTGCCTGTTCTGAGAAGGAGCGGAAATGTACAAGATCCTGATAGCAGATGACGAGGGGATCGTCACGGATTCCCTTCAGTTTATTATTGAGAAAAATTTCGGCAGCGACTGCAGGACGGCTGTTGCCAAAAACGGGAGGCAGGCCATCGAGGTGGCCGAGAGCTTTCAGCCGGATATCGCGTTTCTGGACATCCAGATGCCCGGCATCAACGGCCTGAAAGCCATGGAAGAGATCTGCGGCCAGAATTCCCGCATAAAGGTCCTGATCCTCACTGCCTACGACAATTTCGATTACGCCAAGGAGGCCCTGCGCCTGGGAGCCGTGGACTATCTCATGAAGCCTGTGAACAAGAAGGTGATCGTGGAACGGCTTACAGGGATCATGCGCACCATTGATCAGGAACGGCAGAAACGGAGAGACGATCTGCTGGCAAAGGAAAAAATGGAGGCAGTCATCCCCATTATCGAAAACGGATTTGTCATCAGCCTGATCATCCAGAACGAATATGAGGACAGCGGAGAGCAGTACCGGAGTCTTCTGAATGTGGAAGAAGATTACGGGATGATCATGGTCCTGGAGTGGGGAGAGAGCGGGGAGGGGAGAAACCTGGGCAATCCCGTAGGTTCCGGAGTCCGGGCACACAGGTATTATGACCGGATGTCAGAGCTGGTCAAGGTTCATTTCAGGGCCTTTGTCAGCGATATCATGGGCAATAAGATCGTCTGCGTCATCCCGTCGGCAGAAGAAAAACTGGAATACGGGGACCGGCTCTCCATGATCGAGAAGGCCAGAAACCTGATGAATTCCCTGAAACAGGCGGTAAATATCGATTTTCAGGCAGGTATCGGTTCCGTCCGGTCCTGGGAAGCCATGTTTGATTCCTATCAGGAGGCCTTAAACGCCCTGCGCCACGGCAAAAGGAAGGTGACTCACATCGATGACCTGATCGTAAGGGACACCAGGGAAAAACAGCGGCAGGTCATGGAGCAGATGGTGTTCAGGGCTGTCATGGGAGGTATGGAGCACGGAGCCCGGCAGGAGGCGGAAATATTTGCCGGCTGGGTGCTGAAAAACGGAAACCGTGTCTTTGAGGAGGAGAGGATGCAGCTGACGGAACTGTTTTTGTCAGCCAGACGTATGGTACAGGAACAGGGAAGCGAATGTCCCCGGGGACAGGAGGCCATGGCAGGTCTTCTGGGAGCCGGCGACGAGGAAGAACTGCGGCAGAGGTTTGTAACCGCCATGGTGGACCTGGCCAGAGCGGTGGTGATCAGGAACCAGGAGCCTGACGGTCTCATGGCCAGCGCACGGGAATACATTAAGCAGAATTTTCAGAAAGACCTGGCTTTAGAGGAGGTGGCCCGGACCGTGGGCATCAGCCCCTACTATTTCAGCAAACTGTTTAAAGAAGAGACGGGAATGAATTATACGGAATATCTTACAGGTATCCGGATCGAGAAAGCCAAGGAACTGCTCTCCAACCGGGAGCTGAGCATCAAGGAAGTATGTGTGGACTCCGGTTACGGCAATCCCAATTATTTCAGCCGCATTTTCAAGAAATGGACCGGCATCACGCCCACAGAATTCCGCGACGGGCTCTATGAGGGCAGGTGACGGACAATAGCACAAATTTATCGCAAAATAATGCTATCATGTTCCGGATATTTCCGGTTACATGTGAAAATATGCAGGAATTTGCAAGTTTGTGCTATTTTTTTTGTGCTATACTGCTATAAATGAAAACCGTATTTTTCAGGAGAGGAGGATTATGATCATGAGCATGTTTTTACAGGCTTGTGTCAACGGACTTTTGATGGGGGGATTTTACTCCCTCATGGGTATGGGGCAGAACATCATTTTCGGCGTTATGAAGATCGTAAATTTCTGCCATGGTGAGATGCTGATGGTAGGAATGTATCTGACATTTATCCTCTATACGTTTTTTGGCATCGATCCCTATCTGGCAGTACCCATCGTGGCAGTGGTCATGTTCTGTCTCGGTTCCCTGATTCAGCACACGCTGATCACCCCGTCTCTTGGAACCAAAAGCTTTACCAATCTGCTGTTCCTCACAGTAGGCCTGGGACTTTTGCTGTCCAACGGCGCGCTGGTGATCTTCGGTTCCGAGTACCGTTCTATCCGCACTGCCTATTCTCAGACTTATATCCAGCTGGGACCGGTTACCATGGCTCTGCCCAGGCTGATCAGTTTCGGCGTGCTGATCGTGGTCACTATTGCCCTGTTCGCGTTTCTGAAGTATACCACCACGGGCAAACAGATCCGGGCCGTGTCTCAGAATCCCGTAGGAGCCGAGGTAGTGGGAATCGACGTAAAGAAGATTTATATCCTGACCTATGGGCTGGGTATCGCCCTGGCCGGCACTGCAGGAGCCCTGCTGACACAGTTCTATACCATATTCCCCACCGCGGGAGCCAGCTTCGGTTTCCGGGCCCTGATCGTGGTAGTGGTAGGCGGGCTGGGATCCATTCCGGGAGCCTTTTTTGCAGGGATCTTCCTGGGACTGCTGGAGACCATGAGCGCCTTGTTTATCAGCCCTTCCTACAGCGACCTGATCGTATTCATGACATTTATCGTGATACTGGTAGTCCGTCAGACGATGATAGCAAGGAGGAAATAATATGGACAGTAAGAAAGCCGTACATACATACCATCGGAATCTTGCCATAGTCATCGGGCTTATCCTCATGGTGTTTATCCTGATTCCCCTGATGGTGAAGTCGCCTTATATTCTGAATATTTTTGTTCTGGTCTTTTACATGTCCACCCTGTCCATGGCATGGAATCTCCTGGGGGGTATGACGGGACAGAACTCCCTGGGCCATGCGGCCTACATGGGGCTGGGAGCTTATGCCTGCTGCCTCCTGGTAGTCAAGACAGGGGCCAATCCCTGGCTGGCTGCCGTATTCGGCATGGTGGTCGTAGGGCTGGTCGCAGGCGTGGTCTTCTATCCCTGCTTTATCCTGAGAGGCCCTTATTTTACTCTGGTTTCCATCGCTTTCGGTGAGTCCATCCGCCAGATCATTATCAACTCCGCCTTCTTCGGCAGAGCCAGCGGCGTGGGACTGCCGTTCGGAAGCGATTCCTGGCTGAATTTCCGGTTTACCAGCAAGGTTCCCTACTATTATGTGGGTATGATCATGATGATCGGTGTCTATCTGGTCATGAAGAAGATCGACCGTTCCAAGATGGGATTTGCCTTAAAGACTATCCGTGAGGATGAGGATGCGGCGGCGGCCATCGGCATCAATCCCACCAGATATAAGATCATGGCAGTCGTGATTTCCGCCATGGTAGCCGGTCTGGTAGGTTTCTTCTATGCCAGCTATATCAGGTATATTGACCCGGAACTGATGATACAGGCCAAGTCTACAGAGTCGGTGCTGCCTGCCGTAGTAGGGGGAGCCGCTTATGTGGAAGGCCCCATCGTGGGAGGCCTGATCATGATTCCCCTGTCCGAGTATTTGAGAGCCAATTTCAGCTCAATCCTGCCCGGCATCAACATGCTCATGTATGCGGTGGTCCTTCTGGTGGTTATCCGGTTCCGGCCTACCGGTATCCTGGGCTGGTATATGAACAGCAGAACGAAACGGTTTGTGGATGAGAAAATCCTGAAAAAGCCTTCTCTGGAAGTTCTGGAGGAAGTGGAGATGATGGAATATCAGAGGAAGGAGGCCTAGATCATGGCAGGATCACCGATTATAGAAGTTCAGAATATTA
The DNA here is from genome assembly GCA_910586845.1 of uncultured Hungatella sp. GTDB lineage: Bacteria > Bacillota > Clostridia > Lachnospirales > Lachnospiraceae > UBA3402. The sequence goes on along the minus strand of CAJUJV010000022.1, from coordinate 29,663 downwards.
CCAAACGTTTTAAAGGCCTGACCGCTGTCAAGGATGTGTCCTTTTCTGTCAGGGAAGGCGGGATCACCGGTATGATCGGGCCCAACGGAGCAGGCAAGTCCACCACCTTTAACATGATCTGCGGATATTATCCTCCTACAGAAGGAAGGATCTTTTACAGAGGGCAGGACATTACGGACAAGAAGGCCTATGAATATACCAACATGAAGATCGCCCGCACTTTCCAGATCATGAAGCCTCTGAAAAATCTGACCGTGCTGGACAATGTGGTGGCTTCCTCTTATTTCGGCCATGCCGGGGCAAAAAACGTAAAAGAGGCCAGGGAGAGAGCCATGGAGGTGCTGCAGTTTACCGGCCTTTACGAGAAGAGGCACGTCCTGTCCAAGGATATGGGCACGCCTGACCAGAAACGTCTGGAGATGGCCAGAGCTCTGGCAACCAGGCCGGAGATGCTGTTTCTTGATGAGAATATGGCAGGCCTGAACCCTGCGGAGACAGAGGAGGCTATCGGACTGATCCGCAGGATCAACGAATCCGGAGTAACCATCCTCCTGATCGAGCATATCATGCGGGCCGTAGTCAGCCTGTGCGAGGAGGTTATCGTGCTCCACCACGGGGAGAAGATCGCCGAGGGGACGCCGGAGCAGGTTATGAATGATCCCTATGTCATGGAAGTCTATCTGGGCACGAAGAAGGAGGAACCCCATGCTTAAAGTCGAAGGATTGAATGCAGGGTACGGAGCCGTCAATATCCTGTGGGATATCAGTTTTACCCTGGAAGACGGGGAGATCGTGGCTGTCCTGGGGTCCAACGGGGCAGGCAAGA
>CAJUJV010000022.1:0-28827 GCA_910586845.1 uncultured Hungatella sp. | reverse complement strand
GGTCCGCGCCATTACAGGCATGTTAAAGCCGGCTTCCGGATCCGTCCTGTTTAACGGCGAGGAGATCGCCAAAAAGAATTCCAGGATGATCCTCAATAAGGGTATCGTTCAGGTTCCCGAGGGCAGACAGCTGTTTACGGACATGACGGTCCTGGAGAATCTCCAGATGGGCGCTTTTAACAAAGAGACCAAGGCCCATTTTCAGGATAATCTGAAGAAGGCCTACGGCTGGTTCCCCAAACTGGAAGAGAGGGCGAAGCAGGCCGCAGGAACTCTGTCCGGCGGCGAGCAGCAGATGGTGGCAGTGGCCAGAGCCCTTATCGGCGAACCAAGGCTGCTGATCCTGGATGAACCGTCTCTGGGACTGGCGCCCAATATTGTAGACGATATTCTCAATGTAGCATCCACACTGGCCAAAAAAGACGGAATCTCTGTCCTCCTGGTAGAGCAGGATATCACCAAAGCTCTGGCGGCTGCGGACAGAGGCTATGTGATCGAGAACGGTCATGTGGTCCTGGAAGGCACCTGTGCCCAGCTTCAGGCCAATGACCATGTGAAGAAAGCTTATCTGGGAATCTGATATCAGAGATTTTTGCACCGCTGGCAGTTCGGTGTAAATATAGATTGAAAAACAAGGAGGAATATTATGAAATTGAAGAAACTCACTGCTGTTCTGTGTATGGCAGCCATAACCCTGTCCGCGCTGGCGGGCTGTTCATCAGGCTCCGATGCATCGGCCACAACAGCGGCTCCTCAGACCACGGCCGCAGCACAGGCAGAGACCACGGCAGCGGCCGGCGGCTCCCAGGAGACCACGGCTGCCGAGGCAGGCGCCGAACTTACGGGAGAGCCCATTAAGATCGGTACCATCTATGCCATGTCCGGCGGTTCCGCAGCCATCGGCGCAAACATCCTGAGAGGTATTGATTTTGCAGTAGCCGAGATCAACGCAGCCGGCGGCGTCAACGGCCGTCCTCTGGAAGTTGTCCGCGGCGACCACGCAGGCGATGCCGCCACCGGAAGATCCGAGGCAGAGCGTCTGATCACCCAGGAACATGTAGACGTGATGATGGGCTGCCATATGTCCGTAGTAACCGAGGTTGTGGCTCAGGTATGCCAGCAGTACGGCGTTCCTATGATCACAGCCATCTCCACACTGGACAGACTGTCCAACGAGGAGCACAAAGATATGGATTATTTCTTCCGTCTGTGTCCCCTGAACTCTGTTTATGTAGAGGACATGCTGATGTATCTGAGGGATTCCAAGGATCAGACCGGCGAGGAGATCAAGACTGTAGCCATCTTTACGGACAGAGCAGCCATCGGCCAGGAGCTGATCCGCTGCGTGGAGCTGTTTAAAGACGAGTACGGCCTGGAGCTGGTGGCAACCGTAGACTACACCAGCAATGCCACGGATTTAAGCGCCCAGGTGCTGGCTCTCAAGCAGGCCGACCCGGATGCCATCCTGTGCGACTCCTACATCGGTGATGCCACCCTGTTTATCCAGACTCTGAAAGAGCAGAACTACAGCCCCAAGATGATCGTAGCCAAGGCCAACGGTTTCACCGATCCTTCCTTCATCACCAACCTGGGCAGTATCGCCAACGGCGTGGCTTCTGTTGTGGAGTTCAACCCTGATCTGACCAACGGCGTGGAGATCAACGAAGAGTTCAAGGCTGAATTCGGCGTTGACATGAACGGCCATTCCGCAGAATCCTACACGGTTGTATGGCTGTTTAAGACCGCCATCGAGGCAGCAGGAAGCACTGACGGCGAAGCCGTAAAAGAGGCTCTGGCCAACCTTCATATCCAGGGCGAATTCCCCGGCGGACGCAAGATCGTTCTGCCATATGACGAGATCAAGTTTGAGAACTATGATCTGGCCGGCGAGGCTCATTACAGAGACAACACCTCTGCATCCGTAGCCATCGCTCAGATCCAGGACGGACAGTGGAAGACCGTATGGCCCTTCGACTTCTCCGACACCAAGATCGCTTATCCGGCTCCTTTACAGTAAGACCCGGAGATCTGCTTTCAGAAAAATATCATAAAAACTGCCAGAAGTATCAGGGCCTGCCGGGGAACGGCGGGCCCTGGTTTTTCGTATGCGCAGATCAGGAAGAAAATTCCTGGGACAGAAAAAGGGTTTCTGTGATATGATGATATTCAGGACAAAAAACTGACTGATCAGACGGGAGGCAAAAATGAAATATAAGATAGGAGAAGTATCCAGGCTGCCGGGAATCTCTTCAGAGGGGCTGCGTCTCTACGAGAGAAACGGAGTGATCTCGTCGGAGAAAGACTCTGATAACGGATACCGGTATTACCGGCACCTGGATATCTCCGCATTGATCCGGAGCCGGACTTACCGGAACTACGGGTTTTCCATGAAGGAGACGGCTCAGCTTCTGAACATGGCAGATCTGGAACAGGTGGAGCAGATGTACAGGAAGCGGGAAGAAGAGTTGGGGCAGGAGATCTCCCTGCTTGAACAGAAGCTTCGCTATCTGCGTCAGATGGAAGATCTGATAGCCGGGGCAGAGAAGAACCTTAACCAATGCGTAACCGAAGAAAGTCCCGGCATGTACCGGTTTGAATTCATGGATCAGCACAGGATCATCCTGGATGACCAGGGAAAAGACAGATTTTCCCGATGGGTGGAAATGGTTCCTTTTTCCTTTTTGTCCATGCGCTGCCCCTTAAAGTCTTTGCTGAAGCAGGAAAACCATATCGTTTCGGCTCTGGGTATTATGGAGGAGTATGCCTCTTTTCTGGATATCGGAGTCAGTGAGTATATAACATACTATCCGCCCCGAATGAGCATCTATACCATTGTAAAAGAAGACAGAGACCGGTTTGACAGCGTCTCCTGTTTTAACCACGTTCTGCGGTATGCCAGGGAACAGGGGCTGAAACCCTGCGGCGATTCCATTGCCAGGACCTTTGTGTCACTGAACCGAAAAGACAATTACGTGCGCTATCGTCAGGTATGGCTGCCGGTAACATCGGCCCATGCCCCCCAAACCACGTCTTGACTTTACACATTATTTCGGGTTTATACTGTGAGAGGATCACACGGCGGCCGCAGGCCCGCCGAAGTTTACAAACAGGAAAAGGCGGAAAGGGGAAAAGAAGATGAAAAAACAAAGAACAGCCTGGCTGCTCTGCCTTGTGACTGCAGCAGTGCTGCCTCTGGCAGCCTGCGGCGGTACAGGCACGGCTTCCGGGACAAGCGCAGGCCCGGAGACGACCGCAGGGACAAGTGCAGCTCCGGAAACGACACAGGCGGAAACAACGGCAGCAGAGGAGACCAGAAAGAACGGATTCACGGCAGGGACCTATGAATCCGTTGTCACAGGGCATAATGCCCGGTTTACAGTACGGGTTACGGTAGATGAGGATTCCATCGTGTCTGTAGAGGCAGTGGATGACCTGGAGACTCCCGGCGTAGGCCGCGTGGCTCTGGCCCGTCTTGGCGAGAAGATTGTGGAAGAGCAGTCCGCAGGCGTCGATACGGTGGCAGGAGCTACTGTCAGCAGCTATGCTATGCTGGGCGGTGTCAAGGACTGTCTGGAACAGGCAGGGGGAGATATGGAAGCTTTGACGGCTTCCGTGAGTACGGTCAACACAGAGAAGATCGTAGTAGATACGGACGTAGTAGTGATCGGAGGAGGCGGAGCCGGTATGGCGGCTGCCATTTCGGCACAGCAGAACGGAGCTAAAGTAGTGGTTGTGGAGAAGCTGGATTATCTGGGAGGCAGCACGGTAGTATCCGGCGGCGCATATAACGCGGCCGATGAGGAACGTCAGAAGGCGGAGGAGATGACAGATGCTCTCAGAGAGACTATAGAGGGATATCTGGCAGCAGATTTTGAAGATGACACAGTAAAGGCCTGGCAGCAGACTCTTCGGACAGAATTTAAGGAATATAAAGAGGCCGGTGAAACAAATCTTTTTGATACTCCTTCTCTGCATATGATCCAGACCTATGTGGGAGGACATAATGTGGGGACACCGGAACTGATCGAGTATCTGTGTGCCAACAGCCTGGATTCTCTGTGCTGGCTGGAAGATCTGGGGCTGGAATTCAAAGATACGCTCGGAACGGCCACAGGCGCTTTATACCAGCGCAGCCATTATACCGCGGCTCCGGCAGGAACCGGTTATGCTCAGGTGCTGGGAGACTACCTTGATCAGTCTGAGGATATCCAGGTCTATTACAGATGCCCGGCCACCGAACTGCTGACAGACGGCAGCGGCCGTGTCACAGGCGTTGTCTGCCAGTACGGGGAAGGCACCCTGACGGTGAACGCATCCAGGGGAGTGATCCTGGCTACAGGCGGTTTCGGATCTAATGTGAAACTGCGCCAGGAAGTCAATACGAGCGTATGGGCAGAGGCGGATCTGGGTTCCGGTATCGGCTGCAGCAACATCAATCCCTGTGCCCAGGGAGACGGTCTGAATCTTGCCACGGCCGTAGGCGCCCAGCTGACAGGCATGTCGGATATTCAGCTTCACCCCTGCGGCAATCCTGCCACCGGACTGATGGATGCCATCCGTACATCCGGCCGGAACAGGCTTTTTGTCAACGTGGCCGGCGAGCGCTTTGTCAATGAGGGAGCTGCCAGAGACACTCTGTGCAAGGCGATCTTTGCTCAGGAAGGCTCCACTTACTGGGTAGTGGTGAATTCCGTGCGCTATCCTGCCAGAGACTGGGTGGATTCTAACGGAAACAAAATAGAAGACATGGTGGCTCTGGGCCTGGTCATCGAAGGGGACACCATAGAAGAACTGGCAGAGAAGACCGGCATGGATCCGGTGAAACTGCAGGCATCCGTGGATCAGTACAATGCGGCAGTGAGAGGAGAGGCCGAGGACCCTCTGGGCTTTAAGGTAGCCAGCGCGGATGTGGAGCTGGTTGACGGTCCCTGGTATGCCTGCAAGAAAGTTCCCACTGTCCATCACACCATGGGCGGCGTGGCCATCAACACCGACTGTCAGGTATTAGACGAAAGTAATGAGGCACATGATTTTTCCGGAAGGAGAGATCATGTGCCTCTTTTCATCAGAAAAGGTCCGTGAAGCAGTTGCGTGATTGATACAAGATTCTCTGCCTGTTTTTGTTAGGATGTTTGAGAAACATAGGAAAAACAGTCTTTCTCATACCGAGGGGTGTGCAGAGGGTTAATTTATATACAAAAACACTTGAAACCCATGCTATACACATGATTTTGAATGATTAGAGAAATTTGAATTCCTAAATCTGCTCAAAATCATTGATATTACTCCTGTTTTGCTGTAATATAAAAACAAAGGAGGATCCTGCAATGGAACTGTATAAAAAATTGGCTGTCTTGCGCTGCTTTACTCACAGTGACATGGTTCGGGTTACGGGTTCGGAAAGTGCAGCTCAGTGGCAGATAAAGAATTATCTTAAAAAAGGATATATAGAGCGGGTGCGACGTGACCTATATGTCGTTGTCAGCATGGAGACGGAGCAGCCGGTACCCAGTCGTTTCCAAATTGCATCCCGTATAGCAGGGGATGCCTGTGTTTCACATCATAGTGCATTTGAGTTTTATGGTTACGCCAATCAGGTATTTTACGATGTGTATTTTGCCACGGAAAAGAAAGTGCGTCCGTTCGACTATGACGGGCTGCATTATCAGCCAGTGGTATGGCGGGGGGCTGCGGGAGTTGTGGAAATGGATAACGGAGTGCGGGTTACATCGCTTGAACGAACCGTAGTAGACAGCATAGCCGATTTTACAAGGATCTGCGGACTGGAGGAATTACTGCGTTGTCTTGCTTTGATCCCATCTCTTGATGAAAAGAGACTTCTTGAAGCATTAGAAGTACATGGACGAGGACAGCTTTACCAGAAAGCAGGATATATTCTTGAGGCATATAAGGCTGAATTGTCATTATCGGAGACATTTTTCTCCGAATGTATGGTGAATTCATCTGTCAGTAAAACATATCTGTTTAGCAAACAGGACAATTTTGTGTTCCACGAAAAATGGCTGTTGTATGCACCCGGAGAATTGAAAAAGCTTGTTGATAAGGGGGTAAATGACTATGATGCGGTTTGACCGGATATTGCTTGGCAGACAGGCGAAGGAACTGGGCTTTGTGAGAGATACTTTTGAGAAAGTGTGCCGTCTTGCCGATGTTTTGTCATTCATGGAAAGCGATCCCCTGCTCTTTGGCAGTCTTGCACTAAAAGGCGGCACAGCAATCAACCTGACCATATTTGATCTTCCGCGCCTGTCCGTGGATATTGATATGGATTTCTCCAAAAATATGCCGCGAGAAGCCATGCTTAAGGAACGGGAGTTGATAAACGAACACATCCGCAAATACATGACCGCATTGGGATATAATCTCAGCCCAAAATCGAAGCAGTATCATGCGCTGGATTCTTTTGTGTATGAGTATGTCAACGTAGGTGGTATGAAAGACAATCTGAAGATTGAAATTAACTATATGCTGAGGTGCCATGTGTTTCCGGTTTCACGCAGGATCGTAAAACTGCCCTGGAATGAGAAGGAACTTACTGTCCTAAGCGTTCATCCGATGGAGATATTTTCTGCAAAGGCTGTAGCACTGTTTAACAGGTCGGCTGCACGTGATCTGTATGATATGTTTAATCTGCAGAAATACGGATTGTTTGATGAGTCCCAGAGGGCTATGTTTAAAAAATGTATCCTGTTTTATTCAGCTATTGCATCGGAAACAGTACCGGAGCATTTTGACTTTGGCGGGATAGGGAAAATCTCATCACAGAAAATAAAAACGGATCTGACACCCGTCCTGCGTAGGGCAGAACACTTTGATCTGTCAGCGGCACAGGGACAGGTGGAAAAATACCTGAAAGGGATTCTTCTGCCGGAAGGTGACCTGTCATTCTGGACGGCTTTTGCCAAAGGAGAATATGAGCCAGGTCTGCTATTTGATGCTCCAGAACTACTGTTAAGGATAGAACAACATCCGATGGCGTTGTGGAAATGCAGTAGGAAAATGCAGGGATGAATTTCACACTTGTCGTATCATTTATATGACGGCAACCGATATAATTTTTAAAATAAAAGGCGGACGCAGAAGAGAACTGAGGAGGAGTATGATGAGGGAAATTGAAAAGTGCAGAAGGCAGAGCATGAAACTGAGGAAGGCGGCATCATTGGTGGTCTGCATCTTCACGCTCTTCCTGACAGCAGGCTGCCAGGAGCGGGAGAACAGCTCGGGAAAAGGGAACACGGACAGTCGTGCCGGGGCCCTGTCAGACAGCAGCATCGGAACGGCGGATCGGACGGATATAGGTGAGACGGCAGAGCTGACAGGAGAACCCATACGTATCGGCGCCATCTATGCCCTAAGCGGCAACAATGCAGCTATCGGAACCAACATTTTGCGCGGCATCGATTTTGCCGCAGAGGAGATCAACCGGTCGGGCGGCATAGACGGACGGCCTGTGGAGATCATACGAGGCGATACCGAGGGGGATTCGGGAACGGCCCGTGAGACGGCGGAGCGTCTGATCACCGAGGAGAGGGTACATGCCATCCTGGGCTGTCATCAGAGTACTCTCACAGAAGTAGTCTCTCAGGTGTGCGAGGAATACGGGATTCCCATGATCACAGCCATCTCCACCGTGGACAGTATTTCCACCCACGGATATGAATATTTCTTCCGCATGTGTCCCATGAACTCTCTGTATCTGGAGAATATGTTTATGTATATGAGAGATCAGGAAGAAAAGACAGGACACCGGGTAAAGACCATCGCCGTATTTGCCGACGACAGCATGATCGGCCAGGAAGCTATCCGCTGTGCCAGGATCTATGCTCCTCAGTACGGCATGGAGATCGTAAAGGAGATCTGCTACAGTCAGGGCGCGGCGGACCTGACTTCGGAGATCCGGGAACTGAAAGCGGCGGCGGCCGACGCGGTTCTGGCGGAAAGTTATGTATCCGACGCGGTTCTGCTGATGAAGACCATGGAGGAACAGGACTACCGGCCGCCTGTCCTTATAGCGAAAGCCAACGGATTTGCAGATCCCAGCTTTATCCCGGCAACCCGTGGCATCTCCAACGGTCTTACATCCGTGGTGGAGTGGAATCCGGACCTGACCAAGGGGCAGGAGACCAATCGGAGATTTAAAGAGATCTTCGGCGTGGATTTAAACGGCCACTCTGCGGAAGCCTACACGGCTGTGTGGACGTTTAAGACCGCATTTGAACAGGCGGGTACGGATGACGGAAAGGCCGTAAGAGACGCTCTTGCTGCCATGGATATTCAGGGGGCTTTTCCTGACGGGCCGGAGATCATCCTGCCCTATGACAGGATTAACTTTGAAAATCATGAGTTCGACGGGACGCAGCATTACAACAACAATACCTACGCATCCGTAGCCATCGCCCAGATTCAGGATGGAGAATATAAAACCGTATGGCCTTTTGAGTACTCTGTTCAGGAGATCGTGTATCCGGCGGAGTACAGGTAGAGCGGAGATTATTCCTGTCCAGGCGCCGGCGTCAGACTGAAATATCTTCCAAGAAACTCCGCAGCCCCATCCGCCTCATTGGTCCCTGTGACAAACCCGGCTGCTGCCTTCACATCTTCCTCGCTGTTGCCCATGGCCACAGAGACCCCGGCTGCCCGGAGCAGAGAGATGTCATTCTGGTTGTCGCCCATGGCCAGCACCTGAGACATGGCCAGGTTCAGATGGCGGCAGAGCGCTTCCACCCCATAAGCCTTGGATGCCCCGGCGGCGTTCAGCTCCAGGTTGCAGGGGCCGGTGCGGAACTGAGATATGGAAGGCATAGGGCTTTCTTTTTCAAGAAGCCGGCGGAATATCCCGTCATCCAGGACAAACACCCCGATCTTGATGACCCGGAGCCGTTTTTCCGACAGAAATGCCGGCAGATCCGCCACATTGTTTTCTTCGAAGCGGATAAAGGGAAAACGCTTTTTCAGGTTTGTATCGCGCCAGTTGCCGGACCGGAAAGTCCCCTTTTCTGTGTGGACATAGATGAAGGTGGGAAATGTCTGGAGATACCGGATCACGGAGACGGCATCTTCTAAGGGGATGGCAGCTTCATAGAGGAGTTTTTGGTCGGAAAGCCGGAATACCTGAGCGCCGTTGGAGCAGACGGCATAGGAGATATTGGGGACCCGCAGGATATTGTCCCTTAAGCCTTCCAGGTTTCTTCCCGTGGCGGGCACCACCAGGATACCGTCCTTTGTCAGTTTTTCCAGAACGGATAAAGTGTGGTCGGAGATAGTTTTATCTTCATGGAGAAGTGTCCCGTCTAAATCTAATGCAGCCAGTCTGATTCCTTTCGTGTTCATAGATGGTTGTCCTTTCTTTTTCATCTGGCCCCGCGGCCATCATATCAGTATCCCAAGTATATCATAATTTTGTCAATTAAGTGTCGAGACAAGTGTCGAATCACGACGATTTTGTCATAAATTTCCTGCCGTTATTGATGAATTCTGTGAGGAAGTGGCGAAATGCACAAAGAACTATTTTAATTTTTAGAAAATTCGATATAATGATAGACGTACCAGGAAATTTCATTCAGACAGGAGACAGAATATGCTCAGCACGAAGGAAGAGGTATACAGCTATCTGGAAAAGATCAGCAGAGATTTTTCACTGAGAGATCTGAAACGTTTTACGGCCAACGATATCAGCGAGACTCTGAATATCTCCAGAAATCTGGCCAGTCAGTATCTCAATGAGCTGGTAAAAGAAAAGCAGGCGGTGAAGGTCAATTCCCGCCCCGTGTATTTTTTCCATCGCAGAAGCATCGAACGGTTCTGGCAGACCAGCCTGGATACAAGCCAGTTCTCAGGCCTGGATGAATTTCTTCTGAAATGTCAAAGCGGTGAATCCAAACGGGATTTTCAGAAGGCAGTGGGACATCATTTAAGCCTTGCGGCCTGTGTGGAACAGTTAAAAGCCGCCATCCACTACCCGCCTAACGGCCTGCCTGTGTTACTGTACGGCGCCAACGGTACAGGCAAGTCTTTTCTCTCCAGACTGATGTTTGAGTACGGAAAGAATGAGGGGGTAATCGGAAAGGAACGGCAGTACATTGCCATCGACTGCACGGAGTATTCCCAGGATACAGACAAATTTGCCAGAAATCTCTGCGGAGAAGGGGACGGGAAAGGGTGGCTGTCACAGGGTGACGGCGGAATCCTGTTTTTTGACGAGATCGACCGTCTCTCACCGGCAGGACAGGAACTGATCTTTTCATATTTAATATCCGGACAGTACAGGACCTTATACGGGGAGGACAGAACCTTTGGTTCCAGTGCCAGACTGGTCTTCGCCACATCCAGACCTCCGGGGGAGGCCATGTTCAAGGCGCTTACCCGCCGGGTTCCCATGGTGATTCCTGTACCTTCCCTGGCAGAGCGGACAGCCGACGAGAAAGAGGAGATGACCGTATCGTTTTTAAAGAGGGAAGGCCGGCGTATGGGGGTGGATGTGAGCATCAGCCAGAATGCGTTCCAGTGCATCCTGGAATACCCCTTTGAAAACAACATCGACCAGCTGAAATCCTGTATCACCAGCAGCTGTGCCGGGGCTTATCTGGAGAAGGACAGGGACGGGATCACGATCCGCACCTACCATCTGCCGGATTATATCCTGTCAGGCCTGAAGCTGGAGACAGACAAGGGAGAAGAGCGGATGGTTCACATGGGCAGTTATGCCAAAACCGCCTCCTATGAACAGACGGTCCAGTATTTTCAGCTGATATTAAGCGAGTACCAGGATTATCAGAAAGGCACCATGAGTTTTGAAGAGCTGCTGAACCGATGCTACCGCCATGCCAATGATTACTATGACTGTCTGATCTACGGGAGGAAGCTGGTGAACACCAAGATCAGCACCTACGAACAGCTGATCAACCAGATCTTCGAGAGAACCGGGGAGCTTTACGGTATCAGCCTGTCGAAAAAGTACAGTTATCTCCTGGCCCGCTGTCTGTATATCCAGCTTCGGGGAGATCACATCATCACCCGGTGGCAGAAAGACAACAGTCAGGCCATAGACAGTCTGCTGGTCAGTATACGGCAGAACCTGGAGAAGGAATCGACGGTGGCGGCCAGGATCACCGGTGCGGTGAAACAGAGCCTGGACATTGAACCGGACAGTTTAAACCAGCTCCTTCTGCTTCTCAATATCAGAAGCCAGAATCAGCAGATCCGGTTTGCCTCTACGGCGGGGATCATCTTAAGCCACGGTTATTCCACTGCTTCCAGCATCGCGGATGCGGCAAACCAGATCATCGGCAGGAAAGTGTTTGATGCCATCGATATGCCCCTTGACATGCAGAGCCAGGATATCGTGGTGACACTGGAGCGCCACATGGAATACTATGTGACCTGCAGAAATATTATTCTGCTGGTGGACATGGGGAGCCTGGAGCAGATTCATCAGGAGATGAAACACCTGGCCAATGTGAATGTCGGCATCATCAACAACATTTCCACGGCTCTGGCAGTGGACATCGGAATGGGAATCTTAAGCAACATGGCTATCGAGGATATTCTGCAGAGAGCCAGCGAGAATAACATCTGCACCTGGCGGGTCATCAACAATGTGCAGAAAGAAGATGCCATCCTGTTCAGCGGTGAAAACGGCATGGATATCGCGGAACAGCTAAAGGAGCTTCTTCTGAAGATCTCCGAGGCCTCCATCCCGGTGCACTTTATCGCCTGCGATTACCGAAGCCTGGCCAGAAACGGCAGCAGGGATGAGGTTTTCGACCAGTACCGGGTCAAGTGTATCATCGGCCTGTACAATCCTCAGATCCAAGGCGTTCCCTTTATCCCTCTGGAGGACATAATCTCCATGAGTGCCACGGAACAGCTGAATGATATTTTTTCCGAATATCTGGATGAGAGGCAGCTGGAGGTATTTAACCGGAACCTGATCAAAAATTTCACATTGAACAATGTGGTAGGCTCCATCACCATCCTCAATCCGGACAAGCTTCTGGACGAGGTGGAGAAATCTGTGAGAAGGCTTCAGAAGATCACCGGGCAGGGGATCGAGGGAAGGATCATGATCGGTCTCTACGTCCATCTGTGCTGTCTGGTGGAGCGGCTGGTGACCAAAACCGCTATAGAGAACTACGAGGACCTGGAGTATTTTGAGGAGCATCATCAGGATTATATCGGAGAGGTAAGAGAGTCCTTCCAGGGTATCTCCAATCACTATAAGGTGGAACTGCCGGTCAGTGAGATCGCTTACATCTACGACTATATTAATATGAATTCAAAAAATAAAGGGGCCGGGTCCAAATCCGGGACTTCCGGCCAGGAGGATGAATAGGAGGAAGGTAAATGGGAGTTGTTTTAGCAAGAATTGACAACCGTCTGCTCCACGGTATCGTGGCCACCCAATGGGCGGGACGTTCGGGGGCACAGAGAATCATGATCATCGACGACGCGGTGGCCACCAATGAACTGACAAAAGCCAGTATGAAGCTGGCCAGACCTACGGGAATGGCGATCTCCATTATCACGGAGGAGGTTGCGGTTAACAACTTTAAGGCAGGAAAATACAATGACCACAATGTCTTTATCATCGTAAAAAGTCCTGTGACTCTGCTCCGTCTTCTGGACGAAGGAGTGAAGATTCCGGAACTGGTGGTAGGCGGAACTACCAAACCGGCGGAGGGGGAACACAGCGTAAAATTATATCAGAGAGCCTATGCCAGGGACGAGGAGATCGAGGCTTACAAAAAGATCAAGGCGTCAGGCACAAAGCTGTATGCTCAGTATGTTCCGGCAGATTCCGTGATCAGTCTGGACGAGTTTCTGAAATAGGTCTCAAAATTAGGAGGGAAATAACATGACACTTTCTGCTTTGCAAATTATTTTGCTGGTATTGGTTGCGGCGGAGATCAACCTGGACCGCCGCGGACTGTCTCTGACTCATGCAAGACCGGCTATCGTAGGTTTTCTGTGCGGTCTGATCCTGGGAGACATGAACAGCGGCCTGTATATCGGCGGTACCTTTACCCTGATGTCCCTGGGCGTGGCGGCCCTGGGCGGTTCCTCCGTACCGGATTACGGAGTTGCCACCATCATCGCCTGCGCGTTTGCCAAGACTACGGGCCAGGGTCCGGAGGTGGGTATGACCATCGGACTTCCCGTAGGTATGCTGGGCGTTCAGATGGACGTACTGTATAAGATCTGCAACTCTTTTATCGCCCAGAAGGCCCAGAAATATGCCAATGAGCGTCAGTTTAACAAGATGTACCGGATCCTTTATCTGTGTCCTGTCATGGTAGCCGTATTCATGTCTCTTCCCACGGCCATCGCTCTGACGGCAGGCGCGCCTCTGGTCCAGGCCATCCTGGATGTGCTCCCTGCCTGGGTTACCGGCGGACTGTCTCTGGCAGGCAAGCTGCTTCCCGGACTTGGAATCGCCATGCTGCTCCACTACATGCCGGCGAAAAAATATTTTAACTACATTCTCATCGGCTTTGTCATGAGTGCCTATCTGAAGATGCCGGTGCTGGGTATCGCCCTTCTGGGACTGGCCCTGGCCTATAAGTTCTATATGGATAATGAAGCAAGAGCAAGTGTTGGATTTGCAGGAGGATTAGAAGATGAGTAAAGAACCTGTTTTAACGAAAAAAGATTGTGTCAAAGGCGCTATCCGCTGGTCTCTGATGGCAGTAACCACATTTAACTATGATACCCAGCTGGCTCCGGCAGTTGTATTCGGTATCGGGCCTCTTCTGCGGAAAATCTATCCTGATGACGACGATTATGTTGAGGCACTGAACAATCACTTCAAATATTTCAATACCCATCCGTGGGCAGCCAACCTGGTATTCGGCGCTACCCTGGCACTGGAGGACAAGGAAGGCATCAGTGCCTGTGACGCGGTGCAGAACATCAAAGTCAGCCTTATGGGCCCTCTGGCAGGTATCGGAGATACTCTGATCTGGACCCTGCTTCCAACCATCATGGGTTCCATCGCCGGATATATGGCGCTGGAAGGCAACCCGGTAGGTGTATTCCTGTGGCTTCTGACCAACCTGATCTTTATCGGGATCCGTACTCAGCTGATGTGGATCGGCTACAAAGAGGGAACCAAACTGATCACCAAATTCGGCAACCGTATCGCCCAGATCACCGATGCCGCTTCCGTCCTTGGTCTGACCGTCGTCGGAGCACTGGCCGCCACCGTGGTGACTGCCAAAACGCCTCTGGTGTTCCAGATGGGAGAGATCAGCATGCCTCTGGCAGATCTGCTTGACAAGATCCTTCCGTCCATGATCTCCGTTCTGGCAGTGTGGGCGCTGTATAAACTGATAGGCAGAAAAGGAATGAAGGTGACCACCATCATTCTGATCGTTATCGTATTCTCCATGATCTGCTCCGCACTGGGGATCCTGGCATAAGTAATAGGAAAGAAGGTAGAAAAATGGTTGAAGTAAGCGCAGCAAAACGGGATATCACCCCTGAGTTTCCCATGTACATGCGGGGGTATGCCATGCGTACAGGCAAATCCATCGGCGTTCTGGACCCGCTTTTCTGCAGGGCGCTGGCACTGAGGATCGACGGTCAGATATTTTTGTGGATCACCCTGGATCTGTGCAGGCTGGAGAAGGAGATCTCCGACTATCCCCGCCGGGTCCTGGCTGCAAAATATTCGATTCCCCAGGAGCATATCGTCATTTCCACCATACATACTCACTCGGGCCCGGACATCAGCTTTGAGGATGAGGGGGAGGACCGGAACAGGCGGAAGGCCGTATACCGGGAGTTCTGCATGAGGCAGATCTTCGCGGCAGCCGATGAATGCTTTGACAGAGGATTCCTCCAGGTGACTCCTTATGTGGTGCAGGGAACCATAGACGGAGTCTACGGCAACCGGAATTATAAGGATAAACCCAGCGATAAGGACGTGAATCTGATCCTGTTCCGCAATGAGAATCATGTAGCGGCAGGCATCTTCCATTTCACCTGTCATCCCACGGTCCTGGGGATCCACAACATGAAGATCAGCTCCGACCTCCTGGGCAATGTGGGAAAGGCTCTGGATGAAACATATCAGACTATCTTTATCACCATGCAGGGAGCCTGCGGAGATATGGGAAACCGTCAGTACCGCCAGGGCAATGACGAGAAGGAACTGTGGAGGGTCCGGGATGAGATCATGGATCAGATACGCCGCATGGGACAGGAAGAACGGCCCGTGGAGCTGAAAGTCCAGGGAGTAAAAACTCTTGATTACCATATCCGGCATACCTATGACAGAGAGGCTATCCGCACTCAGATCGAGGAAGATCAGAAGAAGCTGGATGCAGCCACTGACGAGGATCAGAAGAAACTCCTGTGGTCCGGCATCCGCCACCTGAGAAGAAAGATGGATCAGGGAGAAGTGGACGTGAGCCTGGAATCCAAGATCTTCCATCTGGGGGATCTGGAGATTGCCACGGTGCCGGGAGAACTGTTCTCCACCTTCGGCATGGCCATGAAAGAAAACATGAAAGCCCCCGTCAGGCTGGTGTGGGGATATGCCAACTACAGTGCCGGGTACATCGTGGAGAAGGACGAGTTCGGCAAGGGATATGAGAGCATGTCCACCCCCTTCCCTCAGGGAGAGGCGGAAGAATATGTGGAACAGATGATCAGAAAGATCAGGGAGGACTGTGTATGAGAAGATTTGTGATCGGATCCCACCACCTGCTGGCCCACGGCCTTCGGGACACCCTGGAATTTCTCACCAGCAAGGACAATATCACGGACATCAGCGCCTACATGGATGACAGCGACGTGGAGGAACAGATCGCCCGGGTCTTCGCCTCTTTTGATCCGGAGGACGAAGTGATCATCATGACCGACATGCTGGGAGGCAGCGTAAACCAGAAGTTCTGTCCTTACATGTCGGAGCACAGACACTTAATCAGCGGCATCAATCTTCCCTGTGCCTTAAGCCTGGCCCTGCAGCCGGAGGAGCCTTATCTCACCAGACAGCAGATCCGGCAGATCGTGGAGGAGTCCAGGAATCATCTGATCTATGTCAATGAGTATCAGGCTTCGGAGGATCAGGAAGACGAGTGACAGCGTAAATTAAAAAGTCGGAAATTCAGAAAAGCCGAACCCTCTTGGAGATATCCCCAGGGGGCCGGCTTTTTTGGGTATGCGGGTCGGAAGGAAATATGCCGCGAAAACGGCCGGCCGCGGCACGGCGGGCAGGGGAAAGTGAAATCTTAAATTTAACATTTTAGTTTCCAAAAGAAAATGAAACAGAAAATGAAATCAGAAGTAAAATCTTAAATTGTAAATTTTAGTTTCTTGCATAAACTCAAATATAATGGTAAGATATTTAATATGTAGGAGGACAAACTAAAATGACGTCGGAAGAATTTGCTGAGATATTAAATAGAATCCAAAATCTGAAATGCGAGACCCAGACTCTGGAGCTGAAAAGCGCAGCAGGAGGGTGTCCGAAAAAGCTGTACGACACCTTGTCCAGTTTCTCCAATCAGGATGACGGGGGCATCATTGTCTTTGGAGTTGATGAAGAGCAGGACTATGAAGAAAAGGGAGTCTATGATGCTCAGGACCTGCAGAAGAAGGTGAACGCTCAGTGTCTGCAGATGGAACCTATGGTGCGGCCCCTTCTGACAGTCCTGGAAAAAGAGGGAAAGAGTTTTGTGGCAGCCGAGATCCCCGGCATGGATCTGGCGGAGCGGCCCTGCTATTACCGGGGCCAGGGAAGGCTGAAAGGATCTTTTGTGCGCATTGGCGACAGCGACGAGCCCATGACTGAGTATGAGATCTACAGCTATGAGGCCTTTCGAAAGAAATATCAGGACGATGTGAGACAGGTGCCCAGGGCGTCCTTTTCTTCCCTGGACCAGGAGGCGGTGGAGGACTATATCCGGCAGCTGAAATCCGGGAAGCCCAACCTGGCGGGTCTTCCGGATACGGATATCCGCGAGTTGATGAGCATCACCAGGGAGGGACAGGTGACGCTGACTGCAGTGATGCTGTTCGGCAAGTTTCCCCAGGCCTATATGCCCCAGCTGTGCGTGACAGCGGTTGTGATCCCCGGGACCGAGCTGGGGGAGACGGGAGTGTTTGGGGAGCGTTTTCTGGATAATCAGAGGATCGAGGGAACCATCCCCCAGATGCTGGAGGAAGCCCTGGCTTTCGTCAGGAAGAATATGAGGACCAGGACCATTATCCGTCAGTCTGACGGAAAGAGAGAAGATCGGACCGACTATCCCATGACGGCGGTCAGGGAGGCGGTGATCAACGCCCTGGTACATCGGGATTACAGCTTCCATACAGAGGGCATGCCGGTCCGGATCCTCATGTTCGAGGACCGTCTGGAGATCCGCAATCCCGGCGGGATCTACGGCAGGATCCGCTGCGATCAGCTGGGCAAGGTGCAGCCGGATACCCGCAATCCGGTGCTGGCCCTGGCTCTGGAGGTCATGGGTGTCACGGAGAACCGGTATTCGGGCATCCCCGCCATAAGGAAGGCCATGGAGGAGTACAGCTTAAGAGAACCGGAATTCTCCGATCAGAGAGGCAGCTTTGTGGTCCGGTTTTACAGGGAACCGGAGAAGAAGGCCCTTCTTCCGGGAGCAGAGAGCGAGGATGCGAGAAATCTTCTTTTGTTCTGCAAGACTCCCCGGACCAGGAAAGAGATCTGTGAGTATTTAGGCCTCACCTCCGTCTCCTATGCAGTCAGCAGGCATGTGATGCCTCTGGTGGAGCAGGGGCTGATGTGTATGAGCATACCGGAGAAGCCGAAGAGCCAGAGGCAGCTGTTTTATACCAATCCGGATAGCGAAAACGGATTGCGAAATCATGAAAGATAGGGTATTATTAAAAGCAGATAAAACAGAACTTTGATATGAAAGGAGAAGAGAGATCATGGATCAGAGCGTAAAAGACTATGTGATTCAGAAAGTTAAGGAAATGACCGAATCCCCAACCTGCTGTGCGGAGGCAAAAGCGGCAGGACAGAGATGGCTTGAGGCTGTGGGGACGGAGAAAGAGGCAGAAGAGACCAGAAATCTGATCGCGGAGCTGGAGATGGATATCATGTCTGCCGAGGGTCTGCTCGCCTTTGCCAGGTCTGACGCGGGCGCTCAGGTATTCGGAGCGGAGAAGGCAAAAGAGGTAGCCGCCCATGCGGAGGAGATCATAGCTGCGGGAGGAAAGCACTGTGACTGCCCTGCCTGCAATGCGGTGGCGGCCATCCTTGAGAAGAAGGATGAGATGGCGTAAATCAGGCTGCGATGCCACAGCGGAATCAATCTTCCCTGTGCTTTAAGCCTGGTCCTGCAGAGGCGAGTGACGGTGTAAATTAAGAGATCAGAAGTTCAGAAAAGCCGAACCTTCCTGGGGATATCCCCAGGGGGCCGGCTTTTTTGGGTATGCGGGTCGGAAGGAAATATGCCGCTAAAGCGGCCGGCCGCGGCACGGCGGGCAGGAGAAAGTGAAATCTTAGATCTGCTCTTCCTCCGCTGCTGCCGACTGATGTTTCAGAGCCTTGTGCACAGTAAATCCGATACTTCCAAACGCCGCTGTCAAAAACAGCAGGGAAATCCCGCTTGTAAAGAACGGTACCAATGAGCCTCCGCTGAACATGATGGCGCGCCGGAAATTCTGTTCCGCCATAAAGCCCACTAAAATTCCTATGATAAACGGCTGCTCCTTCAGTCCCCACTTCTTCATAAAGAATCCGGCGATTCCGAAAACCAGCATCAGTGTCAGGTCAAAACTGCTGCTGTTAAGTCCGTACACTCCAAGAACACACAGAAAGCCTACGACAGGAAACAAGATCTTTTTTGGTATCTTTAAAAGACGGATAAACGCAGGAATCGAAAAATAATTGGCTGCCAGCATGATCCCGTTGGCAATAATCATTACCACAAAAATAAAGTAGATGGTCTGTACATGGTTGGTAAACATGAGGGGTCCCGGCTGAACTCCTTTCATAGTAAACGCTCCCAGTAGCAGTCCGGTCACCGCATCCCCCGGAATTCCCAGAGCCAGCAGAGGAATCATGGCGCCGCCAATGGCTGCGTTATTGGCTGTTTCTGAGGCGATCAGCCCTCCGTTGCAGCCTTTTCCAAAGCTTTCCGGTTCCTTCGACATCTTTTTTGCCGTATTGTAGCTGATGATGCTGGCCAGAGTCCCGCCGATTCCCGGAAGAATCCCGATCAGGATACCGATAACTGAAGAGCGGATCACGTTAATCTTCTCTTCCCAATATTCTTTAAATGTAAAGCCCAGGCCTTTGATATGGTAACTCTGTACTGCCACTGTATCGGCCTTGTCCCCCTCTTCTTTATCTGCCATGGCAAAAATCTCTGCGATGGCAAAGATTCCGATCAGGGCCACAGTGGTATCTATGCCGCTTTCCAGTGATGAGATCCCAAAAGTAAACCGGGGATAGGTATCTACCGGCGCAGGCCCGATCATGGACACCAGGATTCCCAAAAGGCCGGAAATCGTCCCTTTCAAAATATCCTTGGAGGACATGGTGACAATGATGCTGAGAGCAAAAAAGGTGAGAGAAAAATATTCAAAGGCGCCGAACTTCAGGGCCACTTTGGCAAGAAGGGGAGCAATGAGGATCAGGGCCGCAATACTGATGGCTCCGCCTAAAAACGATGAAAAAATCCCAAGTCCCAGTGCCTTTCCCGCTTCTCCCCGCTTTGCCATGGGATACCCGTCCAGACAGGTCATAAGGGATGCCGCCGTTCCCGGAATATTCAGGAGAATTGCGGAAATCAGGCCGCCGGAAAATCCTCCGATATAAAGTCCCATGAGAATGGACAGGCTGGGAAACATTTTCATGGCAAAGGTTATAGGAAGAAACAAAGCTACAGCCATGGTAGTCGAAAGCCCCGGAATCGCCCCGAATATCAATCCGATAACCACTCCTGTGGTAATCAGCAGAGCATTTTGAGGAGATACAGCAGATAAGGCAGTCAAAAAATTATTTATCATATCCATCACCTCCTAAAACCTGGGGTACATGGGAATCCGCACCTTCAGCCCGTAGCGGAATCCATAGCAGAACACTATGGAAAACACAAAAGCCAGCACCAGGTTTCTCACAATAATTTTTTTGGTTACAGCCTCATCTTCCAGCACCATAAACAGGACAAACAAAAATATGATTCCGCATATCACAAATCCCAGCTTCTTTATGCTTTGGGCGATAAAGAGAAAAGCCATGGCTGTAATCAGATATTTTAAGGGTTTGTTGACATAAGGCTTTACTTCCTCCTGTCGTTTCATATCATTTATCATGTTCAGGATTGCGCAGAGGGCAAAGCATCCGATAATTACCCTTGGCACGGTTCTTGGAGTAATCGCGCCCATGGTTCCGCTGGTTGACTGCTGGATCGAAAAGGTTTGTGCAAAGAAAATTGCCGCAAGGGCCAAATATATGAGAGAGGGCACTGCTTTTTTTAACTGTTCTTTCTTCATGGCCGTTCCTTCTTTCTATATGAATTTTTGCCTTGCCTATTGTCCGGAAAGAACTTCCTTAAACTGGGCATAGGAAGCTTCTGCATCTTTCGGAATCTGTACAGATTCTTCCGGAGAGTGGTACTCAGGCACAATGCTGTAGGTGGCAAAGGCATCGATGCACTCCTGATTTGCCACAGACTTTTCCACTGCCGCCGCAAAGGTATTGACAATCTCCTGGGGTGTCTCCGGCGGGAAGGCAAAGTAAAAGTATTTGTCCATAGTAATGTCATATCCCTGTTCCACAAAGGTGGGAACATCCGGAAGGAACTGATTTCTCTCCTCTGACATGATTCCAAGAGATATGAAATCACCGGATTCCACATACTGCTGAATCGTTCCGTAGGGAGCAAAGAAGATATCAATACGGCCGGCCAGCATATCGGTAATCCGTTCGGAGGCATTTTGGGAATCAACATATTTAAATTGTCCCCCTATGGCATTTTCAAAGAGAACACAGGCTAAGTGAGCGTAAGAGCCCTGATTGACGCTGGCGATGATCTCCTCACCGGATGTAGCTTTTTTTACAAAATCATCCATATCTTTGAATTTGGCTGCCGGAATCACCAGGGTCTGGGTAGTATCCACTACAGGCACGGTACAGATGGCCTGGTCAAGACCTCCGATATCCGTCTTCCCCACAATTTTTGTAAGGAGAGAAGACGCGTGGAAAAATTCTACCGTGTATCCGTCTTTTTCCGCATTGTGGACTTCCCGTGTCCCTTCGATGGCGCTTCCCTTATTGACTATGGAAATGGTGACTCCCAGCTCCTTTTCCAGATGCTGCGCCAGGATTCTCGCATAGGTATCCGTGTCTCCGCCTGCCGAAGCAGACACCACCAGGTTAATATTGCCGTCAGGATATGATTTCTCATTTTCACCGCAGCCTGTAAGCACCGTCATGGTTAAAGCTGCCGTTAAAAACAATGCCGTTACCTTTTTTATCTGTATTTTCATTTCCGCCTTCTCATCTCTTTTATCGGATTCCCCGCTGCAGCAGCATGTCTCTTCCCTGGAACAGTTTATTTCCGTCCTGCAGACTTGCCGCAAAATCGTATTTTTTCTGAGGCAGTCCTTTTAGCTTGTTTTCTTCTATCAATTTTAAATCCGAGCCGTAAAAATGTGACCGGAGTGTATGGGTCAATGATTCCAGAATCTGACTGTAGGCCGGATCCTCTGCCAGATCTTTGCATTCCAGGGGATCTTCTTTCAAATGGAACAGCTGACGGATATTGCCTGTGGGATAATAAATCAGCTTCCATTCTTTTGTCCTGATCATTCTGGTCGCCCGGTCATCTTCCCACAGCTCGCCGTAGGAATACTCTCTCTGTGCGTCCCCGGCCAGAGAAACGCCTTCTACCCAATCCGGAATCTCCACTCCCGCAAGGTCAAGGAGGGTCGGCATAACATCCCGCAATTCTACGATTCTGTCATCTGTGCGGTTGCATACCATGCCGCTGTCTGCTGTAGGAGACAGAATAAACGGAATTTTTACCGAATTTTCATACATCAAGAATTTTCCGAACAATCCGTGGGTTCCAAGCATCTCTCCGTGATCTGCCGTAAACAAAATCACCGTATCCTCCAGAAGCCCCTGCTCCCTTAAAGTTCCGATTACCAGGCGAATCTGATGGTCAATGTAAGTACAGGTAGCATAATATGCTTTCTTGGCTATGTCTTTCCGCTGTTTTCGCTCAAACCAGCTGTACAGATTTTTATAGTACTGATAGCCGAAGGGCAGACATTCCGGTTCCCTTTTCGTCCATTCGCCTTCTATCGGCTGAGAAAATTCCACACCCTCATACATATCAAGATATTCTTTAGGCGGCGTCAGAGGCGGATGAGGCGCGGCATAGGACAAATACCAGAAGGCCGGCCGGCTGGGATCCTTGCGGAGGATGGTCTCGCACATCTGCCTTGTAGTCCAGTTGGCGGGAGTCAGAGTCTCATCCAAATGGAACGGGCGGTAAAAATAATTGTTATTGCACATGCCATGAGCCATTTCTTCTCCGGCGCAGCCGTTCCTTGCAAGAAATCTTTCATAATTGTCCTGGGTCATTCCCGCCTTGTGACGCCCCTCCTCATGGAGAATCACATCATCAAAGCCGATCCTGTCTCTCTGTGGGAATACATGAAGTTTACCCACTGCCACTGCCTGATATCCGTTATCCCGAAAGATCTGGGCCATAGTCGGAATATTTTCCGGCATTTTCAGGTTTTCACAGAACACCCGGTCCCCGTGAGTTTTACTGGTAACCCCCAGCATCAGTTCCCTCCGGGCCGGTATGCATACCGGCGTGGTGCTGACCGCATTGGTATATCGGATTCCGTACCGCGCCAGTTCGTCCAGGCTCGGAGTCAATATCTCCTGATTTCCGGCACAGCCAAGGTATTCTCCTGCCCACTGGTCTACAGTAATCAGGAGAACGTTCTTTTTTCCTGCCATAGCTTTGTTTTCCTCCTTTCATGTCCGGCCGTTTCCAGGTCAGATATGTTTTATTTGTTGTTAAGCTCATTATATGGTACAATAATTGTATCCGCAATGGAAACGTTATTGCGACTTTTTCGAATAAAGTTCGGATTGTGAACATTTATGTGAAAGTATTTCCGATAAACCAGAACATAGATTAAATATAAGCGAAAGGAAGATCTATATGAAAAGCGCCCTGACTCAGATTTCCAATTGCTACTCCAAGTTAAGTTACAGTGAACGCCTGTTTGCAGAATATGTGCTGTCCAACAGAGACCAGATGATCCATATGCCCATTGCCCAGGTCAGCCAAAATCTGGGCATTGCCTCTTCAACCATCCTGGCGGGTATCCGCAAGCTGGGATTTGAAGGATACCGGGAATTTAAGATCGCTCTGGCCTCAGAGCTTCTCAATCCCATCACCACCTGGAGCTCTCCCGGCTCTGCTCCCCAGTCAGGCGAGTCCAATATCTACCAGCAGGTGGTCCTTTCCAATATTGCAGCATTGCGGGAATCTCTGGATACTATGAACTACAAAGGAATCCGCAAAGGGGCCTCTCTGCTTCTGGATGCTGAACACATCTACATCTTTGGCGTAGGCACTTCCAGTGTCCTTGCCCGGGAAGCTCATGACTTTTTATTCCGTTTGGGACTTTTCAGCTGGTTTCACGAGGATCTTCACTACCAGCAGCTGATTCCTGCCAGAATGCAGAAACAGGATATTGCTCTGTTGATTTCTCAGTCAGGAGTCAATAAAGACATTATTAATATTGCGGAGCTTTTAAAAAATCACGGATGCAGAACGATCGGGATTTCCAATTATATGGGAACCCCTTTTGGAAAGTATATGGATCTTCTCCTTGCGCCTCTTACTATGGTCTCCCAGATCCATGACGATAACTTCTCTTTCCGAATCCCCATTCTGTGCATCATTGAAGCCCTGTATTACGAGATATCAGAACAGATGGGAGACCACTACCACTCCGTGTTAAAACAAAACCAGCAGCTGGTAGAAAAAAATTCTGTCAGTCCTGCATCCCCGGGCAGCTCTTCTGAGATATCCGCAGGCAGTCAAAGAATACCTTGATAAATTGGAAGAAAAGTCCGTGAAAAGCAAAGACGCAAGAATAAAGTATAATAAAATTGACCAGTATATCGGGATACTAATGGTATATGGGACAGTTGCAAGGGAGCCATATGCAAAGCATCTGGATGGAGAATTATGGGAATTGCGCCTATTAAGAGACAGGATTTTATTTTTTGCGTGGGATAGAAATTCATTTATTTTATTAAGCCATTTTATGAAAAGCATACAGAAAACACCAAAACGAGAGATTGAAAAGGTGAAAAGGTTAATGGAAGATTTCAGGGAAAGCAGAGAAGATGAATAATGAGTTGAAGAATATGACAGAGGTTAAGCAGTCTGTGATTGCGAGAATGGAAAGCGAAAAACAGATCCCCAGTTGTCAACCATTTTAAAACTGCTGGTATCTATGGGAAAAACGTTTACAATCGTTCCATTGGAGCTGTCTGAAAAATAGGGTATTATTTCGTGTAGCGGAGGAGATGCCGACTTGCTTTGAAATGTAGATAGATAATATCGATTCATGTGAATGGAAAAAATGAGCGGTTGACGTTTATGGAAATCTATAAGTTGTCTATGAACGAATGCAGAGTCATTGCGTTTTAAATTCCACCAGCAATAAGAAGAATTTCCACTACATGGCAGGGAACCACTTATGCCAGAGAGCATGAATCAGTGCCGCGGCACTACCAGAAGTCAAAGAAAGGATCGAATTTTTTGCAGGCAATGAAAAAGGACGAAGCTTTTGCGGCAAAGGGGACGAATCGGCATGCGAAATAGTATTTATGTGGCTGAAATATTCTGGTAACATATTAAGTCTGCCTCCTGCATATGTTGTAAAAAACATATTCAGGGGGAAAACCTTGAAGGAATATATCGAGGAGCGTGCAGTGGCCATAGCCAATTATATCATAGACCACAATGCCACGGTGCGGCAGACTGCCAAGAAGTTTGGGATCAGCAAGAGTACGGTACATAAAGACGTCACAGAGAGACTGGAAAACATCAATCCTTCCCTGGCAGCCCGGGCCCGGGTGGTGCTGGACGTGAACAAGTCGGAGCGCCACATCCGCGGCGGCCTGGCCACCCGTGAGAAGTATCAGCACAGGCTGGCCATCTGCAGCAGGGAGGAAGAGTAAAGTTTGAGAGCCACTGGCAGAGTGGCTCTTTTTCTTTTGCTCTGTTAACTGCAAATGTGAAATTAGATATGTATACAATTATAAAAACAGGCTATATTTAATTTAGAATCTATGCTATACTTATCGAAAGGAGGGGCTGGGATGAACCTGAAAAAAATCAGTATCGGTAATTTTAAATCTTTGTATCAAGTATCATTTGAACCGGGAAAAGTGAATGTATTTATCGGAGCAAACGGTTCTGGAAAGTCTACTATATTAGAAGCGATCGGATTGTTAAGTGCAGCGATGACAGATCGGGTGGATGCCAGCAGCCTGCAGAGAAAAGGTGTTCGATTAAGTGCGTCTTCTTTATATAAGTCGAATTTTAAAACAATCGATAAAACGAAATTGACTCTCGATTTTTCACTGGAATGGGAAGAAAAGGAGAAATCAGATGTTTTTCGATATGATGTTCATTTAACAACCCCGAAAGATACGGATTATTGGAAATATCATTCAGAAGTTTTTTTTCAAAATGAAGAAAAAAAGTGGGGAAGAAGCAATGCCTCACAAAAACAGAGCAATAATTACATCGGCTTCTTTTTGATTGATGAAAACCAGGAACTGGCAGAAGGAAGAAAAATTGCCCAAAGCTTCAGAAATTATGGTATATTCCAACCTAATACAATGACACTGAGGGGAACCATACCTGATCCCAATCAAATGACGCCTATCGGGCTTAATGGCGGAAGGCTGGCAGAAGCGTTACAGGATCTGATGAAAGAGATAGAGGACCAGCTCTTTTTGGGAAAATTGCCGATGGATGATGTTTTGGAATTGATCGATTGGGCATCAACGATTTCTGTGGATGTACCGAAAAAGAAAAATATCAATCCTAATATTCCAACAACGAGGCAGATTATTGAATTCAGTGATCGCTTTATGAAAGACAGTGCGAGATTTACGGGTTATGACGCAAGTGAAGGAGCTTTATATGTGCTGTTTATGCTATGCCTGGCCATGCACCCGCAGAGCCCTGCGATCTTTGCTGTAGACAGCTTTGATCATGCGCTGAACCCCAGGCTCGCGAAAAAGATGATTCAGGTTTTTTGTGAGCAGGTTATAGAGAACAACAAGCATGTATTTTTAACAACGCATAACCCTTTGGTTTTGGACGGGCTGGATTTAAGCAATGAAGATGTTCGATTGTTTGCGGTGGATAGAGATAAATATGGTTATGCGCGGATAAAAAGGATTAAGGTATCCCGGGAATTGATTGATGAGGGACAACCGTTATCAAGGCTCTGGATTAACGGGAGGATTGGAGGCGTACCGGAGCTGATATGAAAAATTCCGGCACAATCCCCAGAGATCTGGGCACAAGGATTCCCATGAGTTCTGTAGAAACATAAGTGGTTTCCATCTCGTCACCGATCTGTCCCAGGGCGCCGTATGCCATATCCAGTTCCCCGTGTGCGAGAGCAGGAATCAGGTCCAGTTCTCCTGTGACATAAATTTTGATATCTACATTGGGATGCTTTTTCAGGAATCGTTTTGTCGCCGCAGGAAGGGTGTTGCTTCCCCTCGCCGGCCCTGTCCCTATGGTGACAGAGACTCGTTTTTCGTTGATACTTTTCAGACCCTGCCTGAGATTCTGTTCGATGGCGGCAATTTTAGTTTTTTCCTGGAGATACAACCGTCCTGCCTCCGTCAGCTCACAGGAATTTCTGGAGCGCTCCAGAAGCTGCATGCCGTATTCCTTTTCCAGCTTCTGGATGTATCTGGTCAGGGCGGGCTGAGACACAAAAAGCTTTTCCGCCGCACGGGTGATGTTCTTTTCCTCCGATATGGCGATCAGATAATGGAGCTGCTCCATAGAGAATCCTCCTGCTTTGTCCGATGTTTCTTTTATTATACGTATCTTTTTAGGCTTTGTCAAAGTTGCCTGATGATATTAAAAGCAGTCTCACGGATAAAATGGTAGAAGCCGCTTATGATTCAGGAACCTCCTTCCTGTACAGGAAAAATCCGGCTCCGGCACACACCAGCTCGGTGACGCAAAAGGCCCACCACACCCCGTCCGCTCCGGCCAATCTGCTGAGGAGCCAGGCCGTGGGTATCATGAAGACCAGATTTCGCAGCAGGGACAAAAACAGGGATGGGAACCCTTTTCCCAGACCCTCCAGTACACCGGAGCAGGTGACGGAGACGGCAGAGACCACAAACCCCAGACTGATGATTTGCAGGGCACGGGCACCCAAAGCTATGGTCTCGGAGTTGTCTGTGAACAATCCCATAAGCTCTTTTGGGATAGCCCAGGAAAGGACGGTTCCCAGAACCATGACAGCGATGCTCATGGTCAGCGTAGTTTGATGGATTTTCTTTACGCGCCCGTATTCCCCGGCCCCGTAATTGTATCCCACCAGAGGCCGGATGCCCTGGATGATACCGTTGGCCGTGAGATAGATGAAGGTCTGCAGCTTATAATACACCCCCAGGACAAGAACATATTTTTCGGAAAAATCCGCCAGAATCCCGTTTAAGGCGGAGATCAGCACAGAGGGCAGAGCCAGGTTTAAGGCTGCCGGGATTCCGGTGGAATACAATTTTCTGATGATGACCCGGTCCGGACTCAAGTATCGCCATCGGATATTCACAGGCAGACGGCAGAAGCCATAGAGCAGCACGTAGATCACAAGGGTAAGACACTGGCCGATTCCCGTGGCGTAGGCGGCTCCGGAGATGCCCATGGCGGGAAAGGGTCCTGCCCCGAAGATCATCACCGGGTCCAGGATGATATTGGCGACGCACCCGCACATCATACTGACCATGGTCAGCTTCATCTTTCCCAGGGACTGAAATATTTTCTCGAAACACAGCCCCAGAGCGATGACCGGGGAAAAGAGGAAAGCACGGTTTGAGTAGAGCAGAGCCAGACGAATGGTCTCAGGGTCTGATGTAAATTGGCCTAAAAACCAGGGCATCAAAAGGATACATACTGCCATCATGAGAACACCGTGAAGAAAGCTTAAAAAAACTCCCAGAGTGGCCGTTTGGTCCGCTCTCTCCTGATCTCCCGCTCCCAAATAAAAAGCGATTCTGGCGTTGATGCTGATGCCGAAGCCGATGGCCAGGGCATTGATTAAATTCTGCGCGGGAAAGACAAGCGACAGGGCCGTGATGGCTTCCTCGCCTATTCTGGCCACGAAGTAGCTGTCAATAATGTTGTACAGAGAGCTGACCGCCATGGAGATTACCATGGGCAGAGACATGGTCAGCACCAGCGGTAAAATCTTTTTCTCTTTCATAAATGTCTGTTCCATTTCATTCCTCCTCACAATCAAGAATCCGGCAGGGGAAGCTTTCCCCTACTCAACCTGCGGCCCCGTACCGCCCACAGGCGGTAATACTCCTTTCAGGGCCTGAGCATAAAAAAAGCCATCCGACTGCCTGTAGTAGTCGGGTGGCGAAAAAAGAATCCTCTTGAAAAATCCACTGCCGTAATGGTTTTATGAAATTTATATATCACAATTTCCCCGAAAAGTCAACACAAATCAAATCATTTGTGCAGAATTGATTTATAACTAAAGGCAAGGTATAATAATAAAATA
>CAJUJV010000021.1:47801-50190 GCA_910586845.1 uncultured Hungatella sp. | reverse complement strand
GGTTGACAATGCGGTTAAAGATGCTATCTCAAACGGCAGCATGTGTACGTTGAATGCCCCTGAGGAGGTATTACTCGCTGAAAAGCTGTTAGATCTTCATCCTTGGGCAGGCTCTGTGAGATATGCTAAGGCAGGTGGAGAAGGTATGTCCATGGCAACAAGGATCGCAAGAGCATACACGAAGAAAGATATTGTTTTAGTGTGTGGATATCATGGTTGGCATGATTGGTATCTGTCAGCAAATTTAGTTAAAGGGGATCCTTTGGCAGATGTACATTTAAAGGGGCTTGCGCCTGTTGGTGTTCCTCGTGGATTAGCTGGAACAAATCTAATTTTTCATTATAACAATATTGATGAATTTAAGAAATTAATACAGGAAAATCAAGGGGAAATCGCAGCTGTAATTATGGAACCAATTAGAAACGATTATCCTCTTAAAGGATATCTTGAGGAAATACGCAGAGTAACTAAAGAGGAAGGCATTGTTTTGATTTTTGACGAGATTACTTCTGGTTTTAGACTTTGCGCTGGGGGAGCACATAAAATATTGGGAGTTGATCCAGATATAGCTGTTTTCGCGAAGGGAATGACAAATGGCTATCCGGTGACAGCTGTAATCGGAAGAAAAGAAATAATGGAAGCCGCTCAGGAGACATTTATCAGCAGTACATTTTGGACGGAGAGGATAGGATTTGTCGGGGCTTTAAAGTCTATCGAATGTTATATTAAGTATGACGTGGCAAAACACCAAAATAAAGTCGGAAAAAAGATCTCTGATATATGGAAGAGTAACGCTGAAAAATATAACCTTAACATGCGTATTTCAGGCATTTTGCCATTAATCCATTTTACTCTTGATTATGAGAATCCTTTGGCCTATAAAACTTATTTTACACAGGAAATGCTGAAAGAAGGATTCTTGGCAGGAACTGGAGTGTATGCCTCTCTTGCGCATACAGATGAAATTATAGAAAAATATGCTATAGCCTGTGATAGAACATTTGAACAAATAGCTAAGATTAGAAAAAAGGGTGATGATATTACAAAATATCTTGAAGGTCCTGTATGTCATGCGGGGTTTGAAAGATTGAACTAAAAGTATATTATTTTAAAGGAAGGTCAAAGCCATGTTTCATATGTTTGAAAAAATAAACGCAGGACAGGTTTACGTCATTGCTGAAATGAGCGCAAACCATGGTGGCAGTCTGGAAAACGCTTTGATGATTGTTAGAGAGGCCGCAAAGGCAGGGGCTGATTGCCTGAAAATCCAGACATATACAGCTGACAGCCTGACAATAGACTGTGATAACGAGTATTTTAAGATAAACGGAGGTCTCTGGGATGGATACAGATTATATGATCTCTATACTGACGCAGGGACACCTTATGAGTGGCAGGCGCGGATAAAAAAGGAATGCGAAATATGTGGCATAGATTTTCTTTCTACACCATTTGACTATGAGGCATATAAAATCGCTTCATTTGAGCTTGTGGATATACCTTTGATCGAATATGTGGCGTCTAAAAAGAAACCCATGATTATTTCGTGTGGCATGGCCAGTCCCGAAGAAATTCAGGATGCTGTTGATGCATGTCGGCATATGGGAAACGATAGATTTGTTCTGCTGAAATGTTGCAGTGAATATCCGGCGAATTGGGAAGACTTGCATATCGGCAACATTCCGGACATGAAAAAGCGATTCCATGTACCTGTTGGTCTGTCCGACCACAGCGAAGGAAATATTGCCGCTGTGGTCGCCGTGGCAATGGGAGCTTGTGTCATAGAAAAACATATCAGGCTAGATGGAGTGGACAGTGCTGACAGTGCTTTTAGTATGACTGTAAGAGAATTTGCTTCCATGGTTCAGGATGTTCGTAACGTAAAATTGATTGCGAAGGGACCTGATTATTCGTTGTCAGAAAGAGAAAGTGATTCGACGATCTTTCGGAGAAGCCTGTTTGCTGTAAAAGATATAAAGGCAGGGGATATATTTTCTGAAATAAATATTCGGAGTATTAGGCCTGGTTATGGAATAAAACCAAAGTATTTAAAAGATATTCTGGGTAAACGGGCAAGCAGGGATATAAAAAGGGGTGAACCTTTGACAATGGAAATGTTTGGTGATTACTTTGGTCGGAATTAGAGAGGAAAATTTAAAATGATTAAGGCACCTAATCTGATCACAGACAGGTTAATACTAAGGGATATTGCTATACAAGATACAGAATTAATTGTTCAATGGCGTTCAGATCCAGATATATATAAATATTTTTTAGATCCGCATCCTTTGAGTGAAGAAGAGCACCTGAAATGGTATTATAACAAATATATTTTTAGTTCTGATAGATTTGATTTTATAGCGATAAGAAAGGACACAGAGAAAGCGAT
>CAJUJV010000021.1:45629-47791 GCA_910586845.1 uncultured Hungatella sp. | reverse complement strand
GGGGTGTTTGGCATAAAGAGAAGGGACCGTGATTCCAGACAGGCAGAAGTAAGTTATATCCTTGCGCCAGAGGAACAGGGAAAAGGATATGCGACGGAAGCGGTTTTAGAACTTTTAAATTATATAAAAACTGAATGGAAGTGTGAGAAAGCTGCAGCGGTGATACACAGGTATAACCAGGATTCTATCCAATTCGCCGAAAAATTAGGATACAGATGTATGACTTATCAAGATGTATTTGGAATTTATGAAAAAGAATTATAGAAGAGAATGAGGATAGTTCAGGAGAAATATATGATTTTCATACGGGCTGACGCAAATGATAATATCGGGACAGGGCATGTAACACGCTGCCTTTCTATAGCGTATCATATAAGAAAATTAAATGAAGGGTTATGCTTTGTAACAGCAGATGATAAATCCAAAGGGCTGATAGAGGAACAAGGTTATTCTGTAATCTGTCTGCATTCACAATGGAATGATTTGAATCAGGAAATAGAGGTGTTATGTGATAGTTTGATAACATCATGTGTAGATAAGATTCTTATCGATTCTTACTATGTGACAGAAAAATATCTGCGGAGATTAAAAGAGAAGGCAATCGTTTTTTACATTGACGATTTGAATAAGATGCGATATCCGGTAGACGTTTTAATTAATTATAATATATATGGACCTGATCTGGATTATTCGGCAATAAGCGGGAAGACTTTGCTGGGCACTGCTTACGTGCCATTAAGAAAAGAATTCAGTAAAATCGAGAACAGAAAATTTATTGGAATTAAAAAAATATTGATTACTTCAGGCGGAACAGATAATTATAATATGATAGGAAAAATTTTATCCAAATTGCTATCAATAGAAACTTATCAGGACAAAGAATACTATTGTGTTTTGGGGAGATTTAATAAGAATATAAATTATTTGCGTAATAAATTTAAAGAGCGCGAAAATGTTCATCTGCTTTATAACATAACTAATATAGGACTTTATATGAGGGAATGTGATATTGCGATAACAGCTGGGGGTACAACTACATATGAGCTATGCGCATGCGGTATTCCTTCTATTATATATACTATTGCGGACAATCAATTAGAGATTGCGCAGAATTTTTCAAAGAAAGGTATTATTCCGTGGGTGGGAGATGTCAGAGAAGATATAGATAAGTGTTTAAATAATATTGTTCTGGAGATGAAAAAGCTAAATGAAATTACTTATTGGAATCAGAAAAGTAAGAATATGCAGGCTCTTGTAGACGGAGCCGGAGCTTTTCGAATAGCACAGGAAATTACTGAGTATGCGGTATAATCAGCCGCCATAGAATACAAGACGAAGGAGAATATAAAATGTCCACTCTAAACGGCGCGACTTTAATGATTACAGGAGGCACAGGTTCTTTTGGGAATACCGTATTGAAACATTTTCTGACAAGTGATGTGGGGGAAGTCCGGATTTTTTCCAGGGACGAGAAAAAGCAGGATGACATGCGCCACGAACTGCAGGCGAAACACCCCGATCACGCGAATAAAGTAAAATTTTATATCGGGGATGTGCGCAACGCGCAATCTATCAGAGACGCGATGCATGGTGTTGATTATGTTTTCCATGCGGCGGCTCTTAAGCAGGTTCCATCATGCGAATTTTTTCCCATGGAAGCAGTGCGCACAAATGTTGTCGGAACGGATAACATGCTTCACGCCGCCATTGATTCCGGAGTTAAGCGGGTGGTTTGCCTGTCTACAGACAAAGCTGCGTATCCCATCAACGCTATGGGGATCAGTAAGGCGATGATGGAACATGTTATTTACGCCAATGCCCGCATGGCCGCGGAGCGCGGCGGTACGGTGATCTGCTGCACCAGGTATGGAAACGTAATGTGCAGCCGAGGTTCAGTGATTCCCCTGTTTATAGATCAGATCAAGTCAGGAAGCCCTATTACGATTACAGATCCCAACATGACCCGCTTTTTGATGAACCTGGATGAGGCTGTTGATCTGGTTCAGTTCGCCTTTGAACACGCTAACCCTGGAGACTTATTTATTCAAAAAGCGGACGCATCCACCATCGGCGATTTGGCAAAAGCTGTGCAAAGGCTGTTCGGCGACAGCGGGACAAACATTATCGGCACCAGACATGGTGAAAAACTTTATGAGACCCTC
>CAJUJV010000021.1:40780-45619 GCA_910586845.1 uncultured Hungatella sp. | reverse complement strand
GTCTCCGCTCGGAAGATATGGGGAATTATTACCGTGTCGCGGCAGACAGCCGTGATCTGAACTATGATAAGTTCTTTGTTAAAGGACAGGTACATACTATGGCGGACGAGGCGTATACCAGTCACAATACAAGACGATTAAACGTAGAGGAAACTGTAAAGAAGATACTTACCGCAGACTATGTAAAGGATGAACTGGCCAAAAAGGAAATAAAGAAATGAAAATAATGGTGACAGGTTCTGAAGGTTTTATCGGAAAGAATCTTGTGGCAAATCTGTATAACATAAAAACAGGAAAGAATAAAACCAGGCCAGATATTCAAATCGATGAAATATATGAAGTTAATCGAAACATAAACAGCGGGGAATTGAACCGTTACTGCGCAGATGTGGATTTTATCTTTCACCTGGCTGGTGTAAACAGGGTTAATTATGAGTCGGAATATTCTGAAGGAAATATCGGACCGTTAAAGAACCTGCTGGATTGTCTTGAGCGCCAGGGGAATCAATGTAAAATAATGTTTTCCAGTTCCATTCAGGCGATCCTGTTGGCAAAGCACGCGAAGTCAGCTTATGGATTATCAAAAAGGGAATGCGAAAGATTGCTGATCGAGTATCATAAGAGAACAGGAGAGGAAATATTTATCTATCGTTTTCCAAATGTTTTCGGTAAATGGTGCAGGCCAAACTATAACTCAGCGGTAGCGACTTTTTGTGACGCCGTGGCTAATGACAGGGATTATGTTGTAAATGATCCTGAAACAAAGATGGAACTGCTTTATATTGATGACCTGTTGGAAGAGATGTATGACTGCCTTGAAGGAAGACCTCATTATTGTAATTATATGGGGATGGATCTGATTCCAGATACGCACAGCGAATTTTGTTTTGTCCCAAAAACATACCACATAAAGCTTGGAAGTATAATTGATCTGCTGTCTGCCTTTAAGAGACAACCGCGGACACTGGTTATACCGAACATTCCGGAGGACTCGTTCGCGAAAAAAATGTATTCCACATATCTTTCTTATCTGCCTCCGCAGGATTTTAAGTATGCTTTAAAAATGAATGAAAACGAGGCAGGAAGTTTTACGGAACTTCTGCGTTCCGTAGGAGATGGACAGTTTTCCGTAAATGTGAGCCATCCCGGAGTGGTAAAAGGGCAGCATTGGCACAATTCAAAGTGGGAGATTTTTGTGGTCGTCTCTGGTAAAGCGAAGATCCAGCTACGGAAATACGGGGATGATAAAATATATGAGTTTAAGGTATCAGGTAAAAAGCTTGAAGCCCTGTTTATGGTACCTGGATATGTACACAGTTTGATAAATATTTCTGAAGATGAAGACTTAGTTACAATTATCTGGGCAAACGAACATTTTAACCAGGAAAAGCCTGATACATTCAGAGAATATATTTGAACAGAAAGGTGAGTTCCTAAATGATGAACTATGAAAATTTGAGTGTCAGCCCCTTTAAGGATAATGGAAAAATCAAGCTCCTGATAGTAGTCGGAACCCGCCCGGAGGTAATCCGGCTTGCGGCAGTGATTAAAAAATGCAGAATGTATTTTGACACATTGCTTGCCCACACAGGTCAGAATTATGATTACAATTTAAACGGTATTTTTTTTAAAGATCTGGAATTAGCCGACCCGGATATCTATCTGAATGCGGTCGGTAATGATCTGGGAGAGACCATGGCCAACATACTGGCGAAATCTTATAAGCTTATGGTTAAGATAAAGCCGGATGCAGTACTTGTTCTCGGGGACACAAACAGCTGTCTGGCAGTTCTGTCCGCTAAAAGGCTTCATATTCCGATATTCCATATGGAAGCAGGAAATCGCTGTAAGGATGAATGTCTGCCGGAAGAAACAAACAGGCGAATTGTTGACGTGATATCAGATGTAAATATGGCCTATTCAGAGCAGGCGAGAAATTATCTGGCTGAGTGCGGATGTCCGAAAGAATATACGTTTGTGACAGGCTCCCCCATGGCTGAGGTGCTTCACAATAATCTGGAAAAAATTGAGAGTTCAGATATTCACAAAAGGCTTGGGTTGGAAAAAGGAAACTATATTCTCTTATCTGCTCATAGAGAAGAGAATATAGATAATGATAAAAACTTTTATTCACTGTTTAACGCGATTAATAAGATGGCGGATAAGTATGATATGCCGATTCTTTATTCGTGTCATCCGAGAAGCAAAAAAAGAATTGAGGGAACCGGTTTTAAGCTGGATAAAAGAGTAATTCAGCATGAACCCATGGGATTTCACGATTATAACTGTTTACAGATGTATGCCTATGCTGTCGTGTCAGATTCCGGCACCTTACCGGAAGAAAGCAGTTTCTTTAACAGTGTGGGACATCCGTTTCCGGCTGTTTGCATAAGAACGTCTACAGAACGGCAGGAGTCAGTTGACAAGGCGGGATTTATTCTGGCAGGAATTGATGAGGCGAGCTTGCTGCAGACCGTTGAATTGGCGGTTGAAATGAACAGCCATGGGGATATTGGAATGCCTGTTCCGTCTTATATAGAAGAAAATGTAAGTACTAAAGTTGTAAAAATCATTCAGTCATACACAGAGATTATAAATAAAGTGGTGTGGAGAAAAACTGATGGATGAGGTGGTGGAAATTTGCGAAGTATCCTGAGAAGATATCCCAAAATAGTTTTTTGACCGGAGAGCATACCCTGAATCAAGCATTAGATCTGGCAGGAATACTTTGAAAAGATAAGGCAGATGAAGATTGATGTTCTAAAGAGAGTATATCAAATGATAAGTACGGAGTGAAATCATGACATGCAGAAAAAGTCCCTCTCCAGTTCTGTGCGTACTAGCTGTGATATTGATTGTTGCTGTTACGGTTTTGATATTTTTTACTCGGCGAGAAAGAGTAATTGAAGTGCAGATAGGAGAACCGATTGTCGTAGCGCAAAAAAGCGGTACCAGTAATTCATTGTCATGGGGATATTTTCAGTTTCCCAGATTGTATCGAACGGAAGGAGACAGGCTTGTTTGTAAGATTGCGGCAAAGCCAGACTTGACAGAGTGTTATGATGGTGAATATCTTTACTACGTCTCAACAGACCTGGGAAATACATGGAATTCTACAAAAGAAATACCACAGGATTATAGCCTGCTGATGAATAATGGACGGTATTTTCAAGGGACGGTATTAAGTAATGCATACGAATCAAATTTACTCGATAAATATGATCCTGTCTTTTCTAATAAAGACGGTACTTTCCATCTTCTTGACGGTGATGAGGTCTCACCTGAGGACTATGATTTTACTTTCCAGTGTGTCGAGTATGATCCGGTTTCTATGGAGGAGAATGTATTTACGTCTCAATATATTTGGCCTCACATGCCAATACGAATTATAAATGGAAAAACATGCCCGGCCGGAATGCCGATGTATCATTTTAATATGCATAGCCCAGGTACAATAATTCGAGAAAAAAATAGTCTTTTTTTAGCAGTATATTCTCAAGGATTTGATGCGCAAGATGGCAGTGTGGTTTATGGAGAACATTATAATTTATATTTTTTCAGATCAAATGACTCTGCGCGCACATGGAACTATGTAAGCCAGATAAATACAACACCAGAATATTGTGAAGATACGTATGAGGGTTTTTGTGAACCCAGTATTATTGAACTTTCCAATGGTGACTATTTCGTACTCATGAGGACAGATTCGGGCACGCCTATGTATTGTGCTTATTCTCATGATAAAGGAGCTACATGGAATAGCATAGAGCGATTTTCTGAAGTAGGTGTCGATCCGCAGCTTTTAAAGCTTGATAGTGGTATAACATTGGCTTCATATGGAAGACCCTGCATATATATTAGATATACAGATGATGCTGCTGGAAAACAATGGAATCAGCAGATTCGTATATTAGGAAATGAAGGTGATGATTTGTCTGCTGGATTCAAACAGTCGTGTTGCTATACATCACTGATTGCATTGGATGAAAGGAATGCATTATTAGCTTATTCAGAATTCATACATCCTGATGGCACAGATTCTGATAGTGTTACGAAGAGGATAATAGTCAGGAAGATTTTGACAAATTACAGATGGGATTGGTGTAAATAGCAGGCGGCCCCAAAATGGCGTCGTGGTAAGGCGGCCAGCGTTATACTATTAAAGGTAAAATGGTCCGCAAAAATCCCTTGTACCCGAAAAAAGAGAGTGTTATAATACCCATATACACAAACCAGACAAAGCCAGTCCGGCCGGCTTATTCTTTTTCGGAATCAGAAGGGAGAGGTAAGAGATGTGTTTAAAGAAGCTTCCCATAGGCATCGATCAATTTGAAAAGATCCGTTCCGACGGTTTTTATTATGTGGATAAAACCGGTCTGATAAAAGAACTGCTCAGCAACTGGGGAGAGGTCAATCTGTTTACCCGACCCAGGAGATTCGGAAAATCGCTGAATATGGATATGCTGAAGAAATTTTTTGAGTTCGGATGTGAGAAATCCATATTTGACGGTTTAAGGATTTCCGTGGAAAAAGAGCTGTGTGATCAGTATATGGGCCGGTTCCCGGTGATTTCTCTGTCACTGAAAGGGGTAAGAGGGAAAGACTTTGGGTCAGCCCGTTCCATGATCTGCTCTGCTATCGGGATCGAGGCACTGAGGTTTCAGTTTCTGCTGGAAAGCGAAGTCCTGTCGGAGATCGAGAAAAGCCGCTATCAGGCACTGATCACTCTTGATGAAGACAAAACTTTCTTTATGCCGGAGGAAGTTCTGATCAATTCTCTTCTGATGCTCTCATCATTTCTTCAGAAACATTACGGTCAAAAAGTTATTATTCTCATCG
>CAJUJV010000021.1:40506-40756 GCA_910586845.1 uncultured Hungatella sp. | reverse complement strand
AGCCGGATATTATGATGAGATGGCAGAGTTGATCCGCAGTATTTTCCATCAGACTTTAAAAGGTAATGAATATATGCTTTTTTCTGTTCTGACAGGCTGTATGAGGATTTCGAGGGAAAGTATTTTTACGGGCCTGAATAATCCGAATATCCTTTCTATAACAGAGAGGCAGTTTGATGAATATTTCGGTTTTACAGACCAGGAAGTGAGGGAACTGTTACAGTACTATGGCCTGGAGAGATCTTATGAT
>CAJUJV010000021.1:33042-40450 GCA_910586845.1 uncultured Hungatella sp. | reverse complement strand
CATAAAAGAGTGGTATGACGGGTATTTGTTCGGAAGACGGAATGTGTATTGCCCGTGGGATGTGGTCAGTTATTGTTATGCCCTCAGGGCGGATCCGGATGCGGAGCCTCAGAATTACTGGTCCAATACAAGCAGCAATGATGTCATACGTCGCTTTATCAATAAGGCGGACAGAAAGACACAGGATGAGATCGAGAGACTCATTGCCGGAGAAGCGATTGATAAAGAAATCAGGCAGGAGCTGACTTATAAGGATCTGGATACCTCTGTGGATCATCTGTGGAGCGTGCTTTTTACAACAGGGTATCTGACCAGAAGGGGAAAGTCAGAAGGCAGAAAGCTGTGTCTGGCCATCCCAAACATGGAGATCCGGGAGATCTTTATCACACAGATAAAGGAATGGTTTAAAAACTCTGTAGTCAGAAACAGAAGGGAACTGGACAAATTCTGCCTTGCATTTTCAGAGGGAAGACCGGAAGATATCGAGACGGGATTTAATCTGTATCTGAGAACAACCATCAGTATCAGAGATACTTTTACAGAGAAGCCGAAAAAGGAGAACTTTTTTCACGGCATTCTTTTGGGACTTTTGAGTCACATGGAAAACTGGAGCATATCATCCAATGCCGAGTCGGGAGAGGGATACAGCGATATCTTGGTGAGAGACTATGACAGTCTGACAGGGATTGTGATTGAGGTAAAATATGCAGAGGATGGCAGTCTGGAGAAAGGATGTCAGAAAGCATTGACGCAGATTGAGGATAAAGGCTATGAGGAAGCACTTAAGGATGACGGGATGGAGAAGATTCTCAAATACGGAATTGCCTGTTATAAGAAACGGTGCAGAGTAAAGCTGGCTGTCTGATGTGTGTATCAGCAAACCAAAGGAAAACCAATAAAAAACCGGTTGACATTTAAGAAAAACCTGCTAAAATGTACCATAAGGCTCATAGAGAAAGGCCATGAAGGCGTCAGTAGACACTTATTTTCTGCCAGAGAGAAGGAATCACCGGCTGTAAGTTCCTTTCAGTTCAGATAAGCGTTCGAAATTCCCGCCGGAGCTGCGCGGC
This sequence comes from uncultured Hungatella sp., assembly GCA_910586845.1. Taxonomy (GTDB): domain Bacteria; phylum Bacillota; class Clostridia; order Lachnospirales; family Lachnospiraceae; genus UBA3402. The sequence continues at coordinate 39,380 of CAJUJV010000021.1, read as the reverse complement.
TGAACAGTAGACATAAGTAGGCTGCGACGGGTTGTGCACGTTACGCATGGAGAGTGTCTGTATCAGAGATACAGGAATCAGGGTGGTACCGCGATGAAATAATTCGTCCCTTCGTTTATCGAAGGGATTTTTTTATGCACACGGGGCGGAGAGGAAATGTGACCGCTAGCCGCGGTCCCGCCCCGGCGCAGCGAGTAGGGAAAAATCCGCCCTGCTCGATCGCAGGCCCCCAAAAACAGAAACAAAAAGGAGAACATCATGAAAGAGCAGTTAGAAAAGATCAAAGCGGAAGCGTTAAAGCAGATCGAGTCTTCCGAAGCCCTGGACAGGTTAAACGAGATCCGCGTGGCGTATCTCGGGAAAAAGGGAGAACTGACCAGTGTGCTGAAAAGCATGAAGAATGTAGCTCCCGAAGAGCGGCCCAAAGTGGGACAGATGGTCAATGAAGCGAGAGAACTGATCGAGGCCAGGCTGGAGGAGACGAAAGCGGCTCTGGCCAGAAAAGCCAGGGAAGCGCAGATGCAGGCAGAGGTTATTGATGTGACTCTCCCTGCCAAAAAGGCCAATGTAGGCCATCGTCATCCCAACACCATCGCCCTGGAGGAACTGGAGAGGATCTTTGTAGGCATGGGTTATGAGGTGGTGGAAGGCCCTGAGATCGAATATGACGAATACAATTTTACGAAGCTGAACATTCCCGAGGGCCATCCGGCTAAAGACGAGCAGGATACCTTCTATATCAATAAGGAGATCGTGCTCCGTACCCAGACCTCCCCCGTACAGGCGCGGACCATGGAGAAGGGCAAACTGCCTATCCGCATGATCTCCCCGGGCCGGGTGTTCCGGTCAGACGAAGTGGATGCCACACATTCCCCGTCTTTCCATCAGGTAGAGGGACTGGTGATCGACAAAAATATTACCTTTGCCGACTTAAAAGGAACTCTGGCCGAATTTGCCAAAGAACTGTTCGGCGAGGAAACCAGGGTAAAATTCCGTCCCCATCATTTCCCCTTCACGGAACCCAGCGCGGAGATGGATGTCAGCTGCTTTAAATGCGGGGGGAAAGGCTGCCGTTTCTGTAAAGGAACCGGCTGGATCGAGATCCTGGGCTGCGGCATGGTCCATCCTCATGTATTGGAAATGTGCGGCATTGACCCGGAAATCTATACCGGTTTTGCTTTCGGCGTAGGCCTGGAGCGTATTGCCCTTCTGAAATACGAGATCGACGATATGCGGCTGCTCTACGAAAACGATATAAGATTCCTGAAGCAGTTTTGACCGGCAATGAGACGGGCCAGGTACACATTAACAACAAAAAAGGAGTACAACCATTATGAATACAGCACTTTCATGGATTAAAGCATACGTTCCGGATCTGGACGTGACTCCCCAGGAGTACACCGACGCCATGACCTTATCCGGGACCAAGGTAGAAGGCTATGAGTGTCTTGATAAAAATCTGGAAAAGATCGTAACAGGACAGATCAAGAAGATCGAGCGCCACCCGGATGCGGATAAACTGATCATCTGCCAGGTGGACATCGGGACGGAGACCATCCAGATCGTCACCGGAGCTCCCAATGTAAAAGAAGGGGACAAAGTGCCCGTGGTGCTGGACGGAGGAAAAGTGGCAGGAGGCCATGACGGAGGACCTTTGCCGGAGGACGGAATCCGGATCAAGAAAGGCAAGTTAAGGGGTATCGAGTCCAACGGTATGATGTGCTCCATCGAGGAGCTGGGATCGTCAAGAGACATGTATCCTCTGGCTCCGGAAAGCGGGATCTATATCCTGCCGGAGGACACGCCGGTGGGAGCGGACGCCATAGAGGTTCTGGGACTGCACGACACTGTGTTTGAATATGAGATCACTTCAAACCGGGTGGACTGCTACAGCGTCATCGGCATCGCCAGGGAGGCTGCCGCCACCTTCCGCAAACCTTTTATCCCGCCCGCAGTAACCCCTTCGGGCAATGATGAGGACATCCGTGATTACCTGAAGGTATCGGTGGAAGATCCTTACTTATGTCCCCGTTACTGTGCCCGCATGGTAAAAAATATCAAACTGGCTCCCTCCCCCGAGTGGATGCAGAGACGTCTGGCAGCCAGCGGCATCCGCCCCATCAACAATCTGGTGGACATTACCAACTATGTGATGGAAGAATACGGCCAGCCCATGCATGCCTTTGATTATGACCAGCTTGCAGGCCATGAGATCATCGTCCGCTGCGCCAAAGACGGAGACACTTTCCAGACCCTGGACGGCCAGGAGAGAAAACTGGATCACAATGTGCTGATGATCAACGACGGAGAGAAAGAAGTAGGCATTGCCGGGATCATGGGCGGTGAGAATTCCATGATCACGGACAGCGTAAAGACCATGGTGTTTGAGGCCGCCTGCTTCGACGGCGTGAATATCCGCCTGTCTGCCAAGAAGCTGGGACTGAGGACCGACGCCTCGGGTAAATTCGAGGAAGGTCTGGATCCCAACAACGCTCAGGCAGCCATCGACCGGGCCTGTCAGCTGGTGGAAGAGCTGGGAGCCGGAGAAGTGGTGGGAGGGATCATCGACATCTACCCTGCCAGACGGACGGAAAAAAGGATCCCCTTTGACCCGGACAAGATCAACAGCCTGCTGGGCACGGACATTTCCCGGGAGGATATGACAGAATATTTTGGAAGGCTGGAGCTGACAGTAGACGAGACCACTCAGGAGATCATCGCTCCCACATTCCGTCAGGACCTGGAGCGTCCTGCAGATATCGCCGAGGAGGTGGCACGTTTCTTCGGATATGACAACATTCCCACCACCCTGCCTTCGGGAGAGGCCACCACAGGAGGGCTTCCCTACAAGCTGAGAGTGGAGGAGACTGCCAGGGAGATCGCGGAGTTCTGCGGATTCAGCCAGAGCATGACTTACTCTTTTGAAAGTCCCAAGGTGTTTGACAGACTGATGATTCCGGAAGATTCCGGTCTGCGTCAGGCCATCGAGATCTCCAACCCTCTGGGCGAAGACTTCAGCATCATGCGGACCACTCCGCTTCACGGGATGTTAAACTCTCTGTCCACCAACTACAACAGAAGGAATAAAGATGTCCGCCTCTACGAGCTGGCCAACATTTATCTGCCAGGAGCCCTTCCTCTCACGGAGCTTCCCGACGAACGGCAGCAGTTTGTCCTGGGGGCTTACGGGGAAGTGGATTTCTTCGACATGAAAGGTGTGATCGAAGAATTCTTTGACAAGACCGGGATGAAGAAGAAGCCTCATTACGATCCGCGGTCAGGAAAAACCTGGCTCCACCCCGGCCGTCAGGCCAACGTGGTCTATGACAATGTGGTGATCGGATATCTGGGAGAGGTTCATCCCGATGTGGCAGACAACTATAAGATCGGAGAGAAGACCTACATCGCCGTCCTGGATATGCCTGCGCTGCTGCCTTATACCACCTATGACCGCAAGTATGAGGGCCTTGCCAAATATCCGGCAGTGACGAGAGACATCAGCATGGTAGTCCCCAAGACCGTTATGGTGGGAGAGATCGAGGATATGATTGTCCAGAGAGGCGGCAGGATCCTGGAAAGCTGCAAGCTGTTTGATATCTATGAGGGAGCTCAGATCCTGGCAGGATATAAATCCGTGGCCTACTCCATCACCTTCCGGGCCAAGGACAGGACGCTGGAAGATAAGGAAGTGAATTCGGTCATGGAGAAGATCCTTCACGGACTGAGAAGCATGGGTATTGAACTGAGAGCATAAAGACGGAGAGACGAGGGAAAAAGGAGGAAGGGCATGGCCTCAGAAACTCAGCAGAAAAATGATTTTTCAAAAGGAAGCATCGTAGGCAATATCATGAGCCTGGCCGTGCCCATGACTCTGGCCCAGCTGATCAACGTGCTGTACAACATCGTAGACCGGATCTATATCGGCAGGATCCCGGACCACGCCACCCTGTCTCTGACAGGGCTGGGCCTGTGCCTTCCCATCATCTCCATGGTCATGGCGTTTGCCAATCTGTTCGGCATGGGCGGAGCTCCTCTCTGTTCCATCGAACGGGGCAGAGGCCGGCAGGATGAAGCGGAGAAGATCATGGGCAATTCTTTCTGCCTGATGCTGATTTTCGGTACGCTTCTCACCGTACTGGGGCTGTTGTTCAAGCGGCCCATGCTATATCTTTTCGGGGCCAGTGACCAGACCTTTCCCTATGCGGACAGCTATGTGAGCATCTATCTTCTGGGAAGCGTTTTTGTCATGATCGGCCTGGGGATGAACAGCTTTATCAACAGCCAGGGCTTCGGAAAGGTGGGGATGATGACCGTCCTTCTGGGGGCGGCGGCCAACATTGCCCTGGACCCTGTCTTCATCTTTACCCTGAACATGGGAGTCCGGGGCGCCGCTCTGGCCACGGTGATCTCCCAGGGTTTAAGTGCGGCCTGGATCTTTCTTTTCCTCACGGGTCCGAAGACCATCCTGAAACTTAAGAAGACGTGCATGAAACTGGAGAAGAAGAGAGTGAAAGACATCGTTGCCCTGGGACTTTCCGGATTCACCATGTCCATCACCAACAGCCTGGTCCAGATCATGTACAATGCAACCCTCCAGACTTACGGAGGCGACCTGTATGTGGGAGTCATGACGGTAATCAATTCCGTCCGGGAGGTGGTCAGCATGCCCGTCCAGGGAGTGACCAACAGCGCCCAGCCGGTCATGGGATATAATTACGGCGCGGGAGAGTACAGGCGGGTCAAGCAGGCTATCGCTTTTACTTCCGTCGTGGCCATCGTGTATACTGCGGCGGTGTGGATGCTGGTACACGGATTCCCGGAATTTTTCATCAGGATCTTCAACCAGGATACAGACCTGATAGCTGCCGGGATCCCGTCCATGCAGATCTATTATTTCGGATTTTTCTTTATGTCCCTGCAGTTTTCGGGGCAGGCGGTTTTCGTGGCTCTGGGAAAGGCCAAATATGCGGTGTTCTTTTCCATTTTCCGCAAGGTGATCATCGTGATGCCTCTCATCTGGCTGCTGCCCCGCCTGGGCGGCCTGGGAACCAGAGGAATCTTCGCCGCAGAGCCGGTGTCCAATCTTATGGGCGGCACCGCCTGTTTTGTGGTGATGCTGGTCACGATTCTGCCGGAGCTTAAAGACGGCAGAAAGCCGTTGAAGGAGGTATAAGGAGAAACTTAAGAAAACTTAACCGGGCCCCTATTTGCCTTATGACCATTCTTTGTGTATAATGGAATTGTCAAAGGAGGAAATCATGAAAATTTTGAATCAAACAACCGGCACCGGAGCCCTGGTAAAAAAATTCTTTCGCTTTATCATTCCGTCTATCCTGTCGATGCTGACCTTTTCCATCTACACCATGGTAGACGGGATTTTTGTGGCCAGAGGGGTGGGAGAGAAGGCTCTGGCGGCAGTGAATCTGTCTTCTCCCTATAATTCGGCCATGTTTGCCTTCGGCATGCTGATCGCCGTTGGGATGGCTACGGTCATCGGTATGGAGCTGGGAAGAGGCCGTCAGGAGCGGGCCAGTGAGCTGTTTACCCAGAATCTGCTGGTATCTGCCCTGGCAGCTTTCGTGATAACGGCAGTGACGCTCCTGAACCTGAGAAGTATCGCAGAGTTTCTGGGAGCCACGGAGGATACTTTGGACCATGTGATGGAATATGTGGGAACGGTATCGCCCTTTGCCGTGTTTTTTATCTGTGCCTACAATATGGAGATCCTGATCAAGACAGACGGCACTCCGGTGATCTCTCTCATAGGAGTGGGGATGGCCGGCCTGACCAATGTGGTCCTGGACTGGTTTTTCGTGATGATCCTGGGATGGGGAGTGAGGGGAGCCGCTTTTGCCACGGGCCTGGCTCAGATCACTTCCGTTGTTCTGTACCTTGTATATTTTACCAGATTTTCCAGGGTTCTCTGTTTCCGCAGGTTCCGGTGGGACAAAGCCATCTACAAAAAGACCATTCCCCTGGGAGTGGGCGACGGAATCACGGAGTTTTCCAACGGCATCGTGATCTTCCTGTTTAACCGGGCCATCTTAAAGCTTCTGGGGGAAGACGGTGTGGTCAGCTACACGGTCATCGGATATGTAAATACCCTGGTGCTGATGATGATGTCCGGCACGGCTCAGGGGATGCAGCCCATATGCAGCTTCCACTACGGAAGAGGGGAGTGGGAGAACTGCAGGCTGCTGCGGAATCTCGGCCTTCTCACCGGAGCCCTGTTCGGGATCGCAGGCTGGACTGCCTGTGCCCTGGGCGGAGGCATGATCGTATCCCTGTTCCTGGAAAAAAACAGTCCGCTGTTTGGAGCTACCGTAGCTGCAAACAGC
>CAJUJV010000021.1:24931-33032 GCA_910586845.1 uncultured Hungatella sp. | reverse complement strand
GTAGCTGCCCTCCAAAGCTATTCCTGGGCCTTTCTGGTCATGGGGATCAATGTGGTTGCAGGTGCCTTTTTTACTTCCGTCTGCCGGGTTTCCATGGCGTTCCCCATCTCTCTGGGACGGGGGCTGGTGCTGCCGGTCCTGTCTGTTGCTTTTGTATTCCTCACAGGACAGGGCAGTCTGATCTGGTACGCCGGATTCATGGCAGAGGGGCTGTGTCTGGTGATGACTCTGTGCTTTCTGCGCATGTCCAGGAAGAGTACTTTGGAGATCAGCGTATAAAATATGAAAAAATGGCCATCCTGATACTGCGTATCGATTGGGAAGGAGGCCATTTTTTATGTTGGAAAAATATGAGATTGCCAGGGTCAAAGGACGGGAGATCCTGGATTCCAGAGGGAATCCCACAGTAGAAGTAGAGGTGACTCTTGACGGAGGCGCAGTGGGAAGGGCAGCAGTGCCTTCCGGCGCTTCCACGGGAAAATTCGAGGCCGTGGAGCTGAGAGACGGAGGCCCCAGGTATCACGGGAAGGGAGTCCGAAAAGCCGTGGAGCATGTGAACACGGCTCTGGCGGAGGCCGTGGCTTTTGAAAATGCTCTGGATCAGCAGAAGATCGACCGGCTTCTGCGGGAGGCCGACGGGACGGACAACAAGTCCAGGCTGGGAGCCAACGCTGTCCTGGGAGTGTCCATGGCAGTGGCCAGAGCCGCAGCCTGCAGCCTGGAGATCCCGCTTTACCGCTATCTGGGAGGCATCGCAGGGTTTCGGATGCCCGTCCCCATGATGAATATCTTAAACGGAGGAGTCCATGCGGACAACACGGTGGATCTGCAGGAGTTTATGATCATGCCCATAGGAGCCGACAGCTTCGGGGAGGGACTTCGGATGTGCGCCGAGATCTACCAGACCTTAAAGAAGCTTTTAAAGACCAACGGCTACGGCACGGCAGTGGGGGACGAGGGCGGATTTGCCCCGGATCTTAAGAACACGGAGGAAGTCCTGTCTTATCTGGTGGATGCCATCAGCCTGAGCGGTTTTCAGCCGGGAAAACAGGTGGGCATTGCCATTGACGCGGCGTCCAGCGAGCTGTATGACGAGGCCTCGGGCATGTATGTATTTCCGGGAGAGAGCAAGATGACAGGACTCCGGGTGGAGCGCAGCGCCGAGGAGATGGTGGATTACTACAGAAGACTGGCAGAAGGATTTCCGGTTCTGTCTATTGAGGATGGACTCTGGGAGGAAGACTGGGAAGGCTGGCAGCTGCTGACAAAAGCCCTGGGGCATAAGCTGCAGCTGGTAGGAGACGATCTCTTCGTCACCAACACCAGAAGGCTGGCCCGGGGGATCGAGCTCGGTGCAGCCAACGCTATCCTGGTAAAGGTAAATCAGATCGGCACCCTGACGGAAAGCCTGGAGGCCATCGACATGGCGAAAAAAGCCGGATATAAGACCATCATCTCCCATCGGTCAGGAGAGACGGAGGATCCTATCATAGCAGACATTGCCGTGGCAGTCAACGCAGGGCAGATCAAGACAGGAGCCCCCTGCAGAAGCGACAGAGTGGCCAAATACAATCAGCTGCTGAGAATCGAGGAAGAGCTGGAAGGAAAGTAACATTCCCGGGGATCTCTCCCGAAAAAAACAAAGTTCTGGTTGTTTTTCCTGGAAAAGTATGCTATGATTACGGTGTTTGACTATAGGAGGTGTGAAAGCATGCTGAAGTTAATCTTGACCATCGTGTTTGTTGTTATATGTGTAGCTCTTACCATTATTGTGCTGCTTCAGGAGGGCAAGTCTTCCGGACTGGGCTCCATCAGCGGTATGGCAGACAGCTACTGGGGCAAGAACAAGGCTCGTTCCATGGAAGGCAATCTGGAGAAGATCACGAAGTTTGCGGCTGCGGCAGTACTTTTGCTGGCGCTGGTTTTAAATGTAATCTGGTAAGACACGGAACAGACACCCTTGGCGACAAGGGTGTTTTTCGTGACAGGAATATCCACAATATAACAGGGAGGGAATATGACAGAAGACGTATTGAAACAGAGAAAACAGATGCTGACGGATTTGTTTCAGGACAAGACATACACACCTATGAAGCTGAAAGAACTGGCCGCGTTTCTGGAGATTCCCAGATCTCAGAGGGATGAGCTGAAGGAGGTTCTGGATATCCTTGTGGCAGAGGGGAAGATCGGGATATCGAAAAAGGGCAAGTACGGACTGCCCCGGGAGTCTGCCCTGGTGGGAGTGTTCGCCGGCCATGCCAGAGGTTTTGGATTCGTGACGGTGGAGGGACTGGAACAGGACGTCTTTATACCTGCGGAGCGTACGGCCGGGGCCATGGATAAGGACCGGGTACAGATCTCGGTGGAAAACGGTCCGGCCCGCGGAAAGCGGCAGGAAGGAACCGTGGTAAAGATCCTGGAACGGGCCAACGGCACCGTGATCGGATATTACCAGAAGAACAAAGGGTTCGGCTTTGTGCTGCCGGATAATCAGAGACTGTCCCAGGACATCTTCATCCCTCAGGGGAAGGACATGGGAGCCGTCACCGGCCATAAGGTGGTTGTAAAGATCACGGATTTCGGCGGCGAGAAGAAGAAACCGGAAGGCATGGTCACGGAGATTATCGGCCATGTCAATGATCCGGGCACGGATATTCTGTCCATCATCAGGGCCTACGATCTGCCGGAGGAATTTCCGCCGGAGGTCATGAGACAGGCAGCTCTGATGCCGGACAGGGTTGATGAGCGGGAGACGGCAGGAAGACTGGACCTGCGCCATATCCCTACGGTGACAATCGACGGGGAAGAGGCGAAAGATCTGGATGATGCCATCACCATTTCCAAAGAAAATGAAGATCACTATACGCTGGGAGTCCACATCGCCGATGTGACCCACTATGTCCGGGAGGGCAGCCCGTTAGATGAGGAAGCCCTGAAAAGAGGGACCAGCGTCTATCTGGTGGACCGGGTTATCCCCATGCTCCCTCACAGACTGTCCAACGGCATCTGTTCTCTCAATGCCGGCGAGGACCGTCTGGCCTTAAGCTGCATCATGGAGATCGACGGGAGGGGAACGGTGATCGGGCACCAGGTGTCGGAGACGGTGATCCGGGTGGACCGGCGTATGACCTACACGGCAGTCAATGCCGTGATCACGGACCGGGATCCCGGGACCATGAAAGAATACGAAGAACTGGTTCCCATGTTTGACCTGATGAAAGAGCTGGCAGATATCCTCAGGGCCAGGAGGAGACAGAGAGGATCCATAGACTTTGACTTTCCGGAGAGCAGGATCATCCTGGATGAACAGGGCAGGCCGGTGGATATCAGGCCATATGAGCGCAATGCGGCCACCAGGATCATCGAGGATTTTATGCTTCTGGCCAATGAGACCATTGCAGAGAACTATTTCTGGCAGGAACTGCCTTTTGTATACCGGACTCACGATTACCCGGATCCTGAGAAGATGAAAAGGCTGGGAATCTTTATCAATAATTTCGGATATTCTATCCGCACACAGAACGGAGAAGTCCATCCCAAGGAGATCCAGAAGCTTCTGGACCGGATCGAGGGGACTCCGGAGGAGGCCCTTATCAGCCGTCTGACCCTCCGCTCCATGCGGCAGGCCAAGTACAGTACCGTCTGTACAGGCCACTACGGCCTGGCGGCCAACTACTATACTCATTTTACGTCTCCTATCCGGCGGTATCCGGATCTGCAGATCCACCGGATCATCAAGGAGAATCTGAGAGGAGGCGTGACGGAGAAGAGGATCGTTCACTATGACAGGATCCTTCCTGAAGTGACAGTCCAGTGTTCTGCCATGGAGAGACGGGCCGAGGAGGCGGAGCGGGAGACGGATAAGCTGAAAAAATGCGAGTATATGTCCCGTCATATCGGAGAGGTCTATGAGGGGGCCATATCAGGAGTCACCAGCTGGGGACTTTATGTGGAGCTTCCCAACACTGTGGAAGGACTGATCCGGGTGAGTGAGATGAAAGGTGACTATTTCGTTTTCGACGAGGAACACATGGAGATGGCAGGGGAAGCCACCAACATCCGATACAGGCTGGGACAGAAGGTCCGGGTTCAGGTGGCGGGAACGGACCGGATGACCAGGACCATAGAATTTGTCCTGTGGGATGATCCGTCAGAAGACTGAAAAGGGGAAAAAAGTTATGGGGAAAGAAACGACCAAACTGATCGCCAACAATAAAAAGGCGTATCATGATTACTTTATCGAGGATAAGTACGAGACAGGGATCGAGCTGTTCGGCACGGAGGTGAAATCCATCCGCATGGGCAAATGCAGCATCAAGGAGTCTTTTGTCCGGATCGAGAAGGGGGAAGTGTACATCTACGGGATGCATGTCAACCCTTATGAGAAGGGAAATATTTTTAACAAGGATCCTCTCAGAACAAGGCGGCTTCTGCTCCACAAGGCAGAGATCAGGAAACTGGGGGCCAGGATCGCGGAAAAGGGATACACCCTGGTTCCTCTTCAGGTATATTTTAAAGGAAGCCTGGTGAAGGTGGAGATCGGCCTGGCAAAGGGTAAGAAACTCTACGATAAAAGAGATGACATTGCCAGGAAGGATCAGCGGCGGGAGATCGAGAGAGAGACGAAGCAGACTTTTCGATAGGGAGAGACAGAACATATGACAGAACAGATAAAAAGGGCAAGGCAGAGAGAGACGGGGATCCGGGTCTTTCTGTCCGCCTGCGGAGTAATTGCCGTCAGCGGCATCATCCGGGTATATGGTCTTGATGATGTGATCTTCTTTAATAAAGGAGCCGTTTCTCTTGGGTTTTTCTTTCTGTGCTTTTTTATGCTGCCGGCAGTTTACAGGCACTGGCAGGAGGACCGCCGGGATTTTTTCATAGGATACGCCATGGCTCTGGGGCTGGTCTTTACGGAGGTCCTGGGTACAGGCATGAGACTGGAAGTGGTCAGGGGAGGCGTGAGGCTGACTCTGTCCGGGGTCCTGGTCCTGGCAATGGCGTCGCTTATTCCGGCTCTTTTGGCAGAGCCTTTTTTTCACAGGCTGATCCGCTTTTCTTTCGGGTCATCTTCGAAAGGAAGAGAGGTTTCGCCTGACCGGGCTTTTCTGATATGGTGGGGACTCTTGTCTGCCTGGTATCTGCTCTGTGCCCTGGCTTTTTACCCGGGGCTGTACTGCTATGACATGGGCTGGCAGTGGTCGCAGTTTGTGGGCTGGAATTTTACCACCCATCATCCGCTTCTGCATACTCTGTTCGGAGGCGGTCTCATCGAACTGGGCCGGATAATTCTCGGGTCTTATAACCGGGGACTTTTTTTTCATTCCCTTGTCCAGCTTCTGTTTATGTCGGCGAGCATGGCCTTTGCCCTCAGATTTCTGGTAAAGAGGAAGACTCATCCCGCGGCGGTGAGGCTGGCAGGAGGTTTTTTCCTGCTGTTTCCATTTTTCCCGGTTCTCGGCATCAGCACCACCAAGGACACCATGTTCGGCATCTTTTTTCTCGTGGTTTTTGTGTGTATCTGCGATATGGTGGAGGAGAGACGCTTTTACAGAGGCCGGCGCCTGGCGGCGTTTATGGCTGCTGCCGTAATCATGTGCCTGTTCAGAAACAATGCCGTATACGGTCTGGGTATTCTGACCTGCTGTCTTCTCCTGGTCTGGCTGATACGGGTCATGGCCCACAGAGGCGGCAGCGGCGTTCTTCTCAGGGCCGCCCTTCTGTCCGTAACATGTATGGTCCTGAGCTGTGGGCTGTTCGCGGCTCTTGAGAAAGGTCTCCATGCAGACAAGGGCGGCAGGGAGGAGATGATGAGCCTGCCCATGCAGCAGATGGCACGTTCCTATGTCTATCATCAGGAAGAATTTTCGCCGGAAAACAGGGAGGAATTCCTCAGATTTTTCGACGAATCGTGGGTGATGAGATACAAATATTATGTATCGGATCCGGTAAAGGCGGGGATGCGGATGGAGAATTTTGAATTGGTTCCATTCCTCAGACTGTGGATGAAACTGGGAATGCAGTTTCCCGGAGAATATCTGAAATCTCCCCTCTATAATATGATGGGGCTGTGGTATATGGGTGGAGATTCCAGCTGCTACATGGAATACTCCATGTCGTCTCCCATCGATGAGGTGCGGGCCGTGGAGACGGTCAGCAAACTGCCTTTTCTGAAGGATTATTATTCCTGGTTTACGGATGAGCATCTGCAGAAATATCTTCCCGGGATTTCGGTTTTTTTCTATACATCTTTTTACAGCTGGTGTGTGATCCTGGCAGCAGGAGTCCTTCTGGCCAAAAGGAAGTATCTGCAGCTTCTTCTGCCTTTATTCCTGGTTTCCTACAGTTTTACCCTGATATTCGGACCCTGTATGATTGTCCGGTATTTTATGGGAGTGATGCTGTGCATCCCTGTTCTGGCGGCCGCCACCTTTGAGGATGACAAAACAAACAAGAGGTAACAGACACGAAAAAGAGCATGAAAAAGAAACTGACCGCAGCGGCTCTGCTGTGTATAGCCCTGACGATCCTGTTTTCTGTGACAGTGTTTGGCGGATGGGAGGAGCAGCGGAAATGGAAGTACCGGGATGAAAACGGAGATTATAAAACGGATCAGTGGTTTACCGACAGTTCGGGAAAGACTTACTATCTGGATGAAGAAGGATATATGGTAACCGGCTGGTTAAAAAAAGACGGCCGGATCTGGTTTTTTAATGAAGAAGGGGATCGGGTCACAGGAATAGCAGAGATTGACGGAAAGGCCTGGTATTTTCAGGAGGATGGAAGCCTGTACGCAGGCGATAGAACCATAGGGGACCGGCTCTTTCATTTTACCGAAGACGGGGTGCCGTGTCCGGAAGGAACTATGGATTACGCCCCGGCCTACAATTCCGGCGGGACCCCTACAAGGGAATCAGGCGAGTATGACAGGACGAATCCCGGACACTATGTGCCTTTCCTGGTTTTGTTTTTGATGGCAGCGTGGATGGGATGGTTCGGGAGACGGACGGCACAGGGAGTCGAGATGCTGTTTGTATTTGCCGCGGTGCTTCTCACCAGCACGCCTCTGCTGGTCCGCTATCTCATCTACGGACACGATCTTACTTTTCATCTGAACCGGATCCTGGGGATCAGGGAATCCCTGAAAGGGAGGATGTTTCCCGTGAGGATCAACGGATTTACGTTTGAAGGCTACGGATATCCGGATCCTGTTTTTTATCCTCATCTATTTCTCTATATTCCTGCGGTGCTCAGCCTCATGGGAGTGCCTTTTGGGGCTTCGGTCCATACGTTTCTTCTGCTTGTCAACTGGTCCGGGGCTCTGGCCATGTATTTTTGCGGAAAGAAGATGTTTGACTGCAAATCTGCCGGCTGTATCAGCAGCATGCTCTACACCATGGGGATTTACCGTCTGTGCAACGAGTACATAAGGGCAGCTTACGGGGAAGTCCTGGCCATGGTGTTTTTCCCGCTGGTGATCTGGGGATTATACGAGCTGTTCTATGGACAGGAGAAATACTGGATCCTGCTTCCCATAGGGTTTACAGGTATTTTTCAGAGCCATCTCATCAGTACGGTGCTGGTGGCAGCCGGCTGTGTGATATTCGGACTGGCAGGTATCAGGCAGCTGAGAAAGAAGAACCGTCTCATAGCCCTTTTTAAAGTCATGGCGGTTACCCTGTGCATGAATCTGTGGACTCTGATCCCTCTGCTCCAGTATATGTCTACGGAGATGGATACCTCTTCTCTGCAGTTTCATGCAGAAGAGACTCTGACTCCCTGGCCTCTGTATCTGACCGTGTTTCCACTGGCTGAAGGAAGCACGCCCGAAGTCGGAGCCGACATGTCGTCAGCCATGCCCCTGTCTCTGGGACTGGCTTTGATCTGCGGTATCGTGCTGCTGCTGGCTTTTCGCTTTGTGAAAAAAGAAAAGCTGCCTGTCAGAGTCCGTGTTCTTTTATGGACAGGTATAGGACTGCTGGTCATTGCCAGCGATCTGGTTCCGTGGCATCTTCTGGTGAAGGTTCCTGTATTGAAAACGGCATCTTCCTATATTCGGTTTTTATGGCGTTTTATGGCGATCGCTTCCTGCTGCCTTTCT
>CAJUJV010000021.1:13270-24921 GCA_910586845.1 uncultured Hungatella sp. | reverse complement strand
AGTCTGTCAGATGTGGAATAAGAAAAACAGAGGATTGCTTTATATAGGAGTCCTTACGGCAGCCATGATATCTTCCCAGTATTTTATAGCCCAGGTCAACAAGGCTCCGGCCGACGTCTGGACAGAATACAATGTCAGTTCTGCAATTAAAAAAATGAGTATCTGTATCCGGGAACCCGGCAGAACTGCTTTAACGGACAGGCTTATGTTTCAGGAGAGAATGTGAAGATTACAAACCTGGAGAGAGGCACCCTTTCGGTCCGCTGCAGTTACGAGAACCGGGAAAATGCACAAGGAGCCTGGATCGAGATGCCCCTCCTGTATTTCCCGGGCTATCGGGGAGAAGACGGAAACGGAAATCCGCTGCCGGTGGAGAGGGGGAATAACAATCAGGTCCGGGTACATTTTTCCGGTCCTTCAGGAGAGATTCATGTCTTTTTCAGGGAACGGAGGCTGTGGAGAGCGGCAGAACTGGTATCGCTCCTGACTGCCGCCTGGTTCATATGGGAGATCTGCCGTCACCGGTCAGAGCTTTCGGAAGAAAGGTGAAGATATTGCTGATGAGTCTGGATCAGACGGAACTCAAAATCCTGCCGGGTCTTGCGGATCATGGTCTGCAGGATGATGCCGGAAAACAGGGTAAGCAAGGCCGCGATGACGCAGAAACCGCACACGATCAGAGTGGGGTAGCGGGGGACCAGTCCGGTTTTTAAGTATTCCCCGAAGACCGGGAGGAAAAACAGCCCGGCCAGCAGCGTCATAAGCAGAGAGAGGCTGCCGAAAAAGGACAGAGGCTTGTAATCTCTGTACAGCCGGAGGATGGTCTTTAATACCTTGGCTCCGTCGGAAAAGGTGTTCAGCTTGGAGACACTTCCCTCCGGACGGTCCCGGTATTCGATGATCACGTTCCTGATGCACATGTTTTTATCCACTGCGTGGATACTCATCTCCGTCTCGATCTCAAAACCCTTGGACAGGACAGGAAAAGTCTTTACAAACTGATAGCTGAAGGCCCGGTAGCCGGTCATGATGTCCCGGATCTCGCTTTTGAAGAGATGGTTGATGCAGGCGCGGACCAGGGAGTTGCCGAAATTGTGAAACGGCCGCTTGTTCTCGGAAAAATAGGTGGAGGACAGACGGTCGCCCACCACCATGTCGGCGCTGTGTTCCAGCACTTCCGTGACCATGGCTCTGGCGGCATCGGCCGGATAGGTGTCGTCTCCGTCGATCATGATGTAGCATCGGGCATCGATCTCACGGAACATACGCCGGACTACATTGCCCTTTCCCTGAAGGGGTTCGTAGCGCACCACGGCTCCTGCCTGGCGGGCCAGTTCGTCGGTGTGGTCGGTGGAATTGTTGTCGTAGACATAGATCACCGCTTCGGGAAGAGCCTTTTTCCAGTCTTCCACTACTTTCCGGATGGTACGGCTTTCGTTATAACAGGGGATCAGCACTGCGATTTCATCTATCTGGTTCATGGATATCGCGTCTCCGTTTTCATAATTTTATAAAGAAATTGGTATGTCCATTATACAGAGATACCTGGTGTTTTTCAATAGAAAGCGGGAAAAAATAGAATTTGACACCGGACGGCAAATGTGGTAAAATAATTCTGTTATATACCGGTAACGGGCCTGTACTGGTTTCGACAGGGGTCATGCAGCTGGTGAAGCTATCCGCATGCGATGCGTTAAATGGCAAAATTAAAATTAAACGCTGAAGATAATTTAGCATACGCTGCTTAATTGCAGCCGTCAGCCTTAGTGCACTCACACATTAAGAACCTGGCGTCGATCTTGTGAGAAACGACATATGCGAAGCTTTGAGCATATGGGCGTATTATGAAGCTACTGAAACCGTCAGAGAGTCAGTCCCCGGGCGGCAGAGGGAATGTCAATTGGCTGACTATGATAGTAGAAGAACAGGGAATTGATTTTTGGACACGGGTTCAAATCCCGTCAGGTCCACTAGTTGTTTGGACAACAGAATATTTTTCAGGACGCTCCGTGAGATTTTGCGGGGCGTCCTGCCTACTTGGCAAGATATTCATTCAAATATTACTACCAGGAGGAAGCAGCCATGATCAGGATGGAGAACATCTGCAAATCGTACAGGGTTGCAAAAAGAAACGCAGGCTTTAAGGAAGCCTGCCGCACTCTGTTTCGGAGGGAATATGACATTGTCAGAGCTCTCGACCACGTCAGTTTTACCATTGAGGATGGAGAGATGATCGGATATATCGGTCCCAACGGAGCAGGAAAAAGTTCTACGATCAAGATTCTGAGCGGAATACTCACCCCGGACAGCGGAACCTGCGTCGTCAACGGCAGAACGCCGTGGAAAGACAGGCAAAACCATGTGCGTGATATCGGAGTTGTGTTCGGACAGCGGACTCAGCTGTGGTGGGATGTTCCCGTCATTGATTCTTATGAATTGCTGAGAGATATTTACTCGATTCCCCCTGAAGTTTATCATGAACATTTAGAGGAACTGACGGCTCTTCTGAATCTGGAGGAGCTTTTAAAGACTCCGGCCAGACAGCTTTCCCTGGGTCAGAGGATGCGGTGTGAGATCGCAGCCTCTCTTCTCCACGGCCCGAAAATTCTGTTTCTGGATGAGCCCACTATCGGCCTGGATGCCGTATCCAAACTGGCGGTGAGGGAGTTTATTCTGAGGCAGAACAGAGAACACGGCACGACCGTGATCCTGACCACCCATGACATGCAGGACATTGAGGCTCTGGCCCATCGGATCATCCTCATCGGAAAGGGCAGGGTGCTGATGGACGGAAGCCTGGACCGGCTTCGCGGAGGCGGAGAAACCATTGATGAGACGGTAGCGGAGCTGTACCGCTCCTATGATATATAGGAGGCTGCCCATGAAAAAGTATCTTTCTTTTTTTCGGCTTCGTTTTATCATGGGACTTCAGTACCGGGCTGCAGCCTGGGCCGGAGTGGCGACCCAGTTTGTCTGGGGAGGGCTGCTGATCGCCATGTTCCGTGGATTCTATGTGACAGAGCCGGAAAACTTTCCCATGACATTTCAGGCCACAGTCAATTATATCTGGTTTCAGCAGGCATTTTTGGCACTGTTTGCGGCGTGGATGCTGGAAAGTGAGATTTTTGAATCCATCAGGGACGGGAATATCGTCTACGAACTGTGCCGTCCCATGAGAATCTATCCCTTGCTGTTTGTCCGGGCCATGGCCATGCGCATCTCCAGAGCGGGTCTCAGATGCTTTCCTGTTCTTCTGTTTGCCGCCTGTCTGCCAAAGCCTTATGGTCTGTCGGCGCCTGACGGCCCGGCGGCCTTTCTCCTGTTTCCTGTCTCCATGGTTTTGGGACTTCTGGTGACAGTGGCTTTTGGGACTCTGATCTATGGGGTTACCTTCTTTACCGTCTCCCCTGACGGGCTTCGGCTTCTGGTGACTTCATCCATGGACTTTTTCAACGGCGCGGTGATTCCGCTGCCCTTTTTTCCTGAGCGGATCAGAGAGGTCATGGAGATTCTGCCCTTTGCCGCCATGCAGAATGTACCTTTAAGGATCTACAGCGGAGATCTGGCGGGAGCAGAAGCCCTGAGAGCCGTGGGACTGCAGTGCTTCTGGCTGCTTCTGTTGATGGTTCTGGGTCAGACAGTGATGTCCGGGGCAGAGAAAAAACTTACAATACAGGGGGGCTGAAACCGTGAAACAATCGCTTGCTTTGTATCTTCGATACGTGTCCATCCATATAAAAAGCATGATGGAGTACAAACTTTCTTTCTTCATGACGGCGGCAGGGCAGTTTTTGGTATCCTTTAACGTGTTTCTGGGAATGTTTTTTCTGTTTCAGAGGTTTTCCACAGTGGCGGGATTTACCTACAGTCAGGTGCTTCTGTGCTTTTCCATCTTTCTCATGGAATTTTCTCTCGCAGAGTGTGTCGCCAGAGGGTTTGACACGTTTTCTGTAATTGTGAGAAAGGGGGAGTTTGACCGGATCATGGTAAGACCCAGGGGGCTGATCTTTCAGGTTCTGGCCAGCCGGTTTGAACTGACCCGTTTAGGCCGTATGCTTCAGGCTCTTGTCATGTTCTGGTATGGAGTCACAAGAAGCGGTATTCACTGGAACGGACTGAAGGTCATCACCGTGGTCTTTATGCTGACAGGGGGAACTCTGATGTTCTGCGGGCTGTTTCTGGTCGGCGCGGCTCTGTGTTTCTTCACTCTTGAGGGGCTGGAGGTGATGAATATCTTTACTGACGGCGCCAGAGAGTTTGGAAAATATCCGGCGGGGGTTTACGGAAAGAGGATCCTGCAGTTCTGCACCTTTATCGTACCTTACGGGTTGGTGCAGCATTATCCGCTTCTGTATCTTCTGGATCAGAAGAGAGGAATCGTCTGGGTGTTTGTGCCTCTCCTGGCGTGTTTTTTTCTGCTGCCCTGTTACGGACTCTGGCGGCTTGGGGTCAGGCGGTATCAGTCTGCGGGGTCATAAAATATTATCCAGATACAGACAGAACGGATATTGGTTATATTAGGACGATATTTTAAGTCTGTAATCCGTCTGTAAAATCCAATAAGATAGGAGTAGGATTTTTCAGATGGAGAAGTGTCATGGAGAACGAAAGAATACTGGAGAAGCTTGAGGAATTGATGGCCAGATATGAGTGGAGCAAGTATAAGCTGGCCAAGTTAAGCGGTATCAGCAAATCCACAGTTACCACCATTTTCACCAAGAGGAGTACGGTCAGCGTATATAATCTGTCCCTCATGTGCAGGGCTTTCAATCTGACGCTGTCAGAGTTTTTTGCCATGCTGGAGGGCGAGCCGAGAAAAGATATGATAGAGGATTTTCCGGTGGAGTGGTGGAGCAGTCTGGATCCGGAGACAAGGCGGAAGGTGTCTACCATGATGTTTACCATGGCATCACTGATTGAGAAAGAGAAGTAGGGAAATGTCGTGGCGGAGACCTGTTTTTGTTGACAATCTCCGCCCTGTATGGGATAATAGGATTACCCCGATGCGCAGGGCACGGTTACTTCGACTTAGGGATCGCAGTGTCGTGGGTTCGACTCCCATCTGCCGCTCGCGGCAGTAGCTCAGTGGGTAGAGCATGTATGTACCGTGTCCGACTGATTCTCGGGGTTCTGTAAAAGAGCCCTACAGGGACGTTTATTCAGGGCCGCAGATTGATATCTGCGGTTTTTTGTATATACACAGGGCGGAGAGGATAGTCCCCAAAGCGGCCCCGCTCCGGCACGGCGGGCAGTGGGAAAAGTCTCCCTGCTCCATTGCGATCCGATTTTCAAAACAGGAGGTGTGGTTATGAGTCGTTTTCGACAGGCACTGAAAAGTATGAGCCAGGACACCACAGCCAGAACAGGAGAGACTGTGGTCAATTTCATGGGCGGGGAGTCTTATGTGATCAATGCTCTGGACACGCTGAAGATGGTCACCGCTTCTTCCATATTCGGAGAACCTTCCTATTACCGGCAGGGAGGCGTCGGCAGGAGAAAGATACAGGAGACCCGGTATGCAGGCAGCAAGCTGCTGAACGGTTATCTCATAGGGCAGGACAGGTGGGACGGAAGGACTACTACGGAGATCATGGAACAGACCATCGACGAGGCCCTGGAAGAAGATTTCGGCGGGACTCTTCAGTGGGCAGCGGTTATGAGAAATGTTTTTGATATGAGGCTCAATCCCCAGGTGATCATGGTACGGGCAGCCCTCCATCCGGGAAGGGAGGACTTTACAAAAGACAATCCGGGAGTGTTTGGTCAGACGGAACAGCAGGTTCTGGTCAGGGGTGACGATGTCCTGGCCCAGCTGGCTTATTTTTTATACATTAATCATGGAAAGCAGAACATGCCCAGTATCTTAAAAAGAGCCCTGGCCAAAAGACTGGGGGCCATGGATCCCTATGAGGTAATGAAGTACAAGAATGCGGAGATCGGTCTCCGTGATGCGGTAAGGATCACCCATGCCAAATCTCCGGTGATCGACGAATATATGAAGACAGGAGCCGTGACTCTGCCCCGGACAAAGAAGACCTGGGAGAATCTCCGGTCAGAGGGCAGAGCCTGGAGAGAGATTTTCCATGAGATCCCCATGGGCCACATGGCCCTTTTAAGGAATCTGCGGGGGGTTTTTGAAGAGCAGGAGGATCCGCAATTCTGCGGGGAATATCTGGACAGGATGAAGGCCGGAGTAAAGGGCGGCAGACAGTTTCCTTTCCGCTATTACAGCGCATGGGAGGCCGTGAGAAAAAGTACCTGCGCTCACCGTCCTCAGATTCTGGATGCGCTGGAAGAGTGTATGGATCTTTCCATGGAGCATCTTCCCGGTTTCAGAGGCAAGACCATGTGTCTGTCGGATAATTCCGGTTCCGCCTGGGGAGCCATCTCCTCTGAGTACGGAACGGTTCAGATCGCGGTTATCGACAATTTGTCCTCCGTCATGGCAGCGGCAGTCTCCGACGAAGGTTATGTAGGCAAATTCGGGGACAGACTGAGGGTATTTCCGGTGTCGAAGCGGGGGCAGGTCTTAAGACAGTGTCAGGAGATTTCCAAAGAAAGATCGTCGGATGTGGGACCGTCCACGGAAGGCGGGATCTGGGAGTTCTTTCTGGAAGCCATCGAGAAAAAAGAATACTGGGATCAGATCTTTATCTATTCGGACCAGCAAGCCGGTCACGGCGGCCTCTTCGGGACCGACCGGCAGCGGCAGCAGTATCAGAAGATGGGATTTGCCTGGGGAGATCACATCAACGTGTTTGAACTGATCCTGGAATACCGGAAAAAAGTCAATCCCTATGTCAATGTATTCTCTATCCAGACAGCAGGATACAATAACATATGCATTCCGGAATACGCTTACCGCACCTGCATCCTCTATGGCTGGACAGGAAAAGAACTTTTATTCGCCCGCCAGATGATCGATCTGTGGGATCAGCAGGAGAAGAGCCCTGAGGAGGCAGAGAATTGAGATATTACATTGCGGACCTGCACTTTTTCCATGGGGCCCTTAATTCCCATATGGACCGCAGAGGGTTTGAGACAGTAGAGGCCATGAACGAAGCCATGGTGCAGAGGTGGAACAGAAAAGTCCGAAAGAATGACGAAGTGGTGATCATCGGAGATCTGTCCTGGGGAAACGAAGCACAGACTAATGAACTGCTGAGAAACCTTAACGGAAAGCTGTATCTGATCCAGGGAAATCATGATCATGTGGTCCTGAAAAGAGACGTGGACAGGAGCCGTTTTCAGTGGATCAAACCTTATGAGGAGCTTCATGATAATAACAGAAAGGTGATCCTCTGCCATTATCCCATTATGTTTTACAACGGACAGTATCAGCTGGACAAAAAGGGGAATCCCAGGACTTATATGCTCTACGGACATGTCCATGATACCAGAGATCAGAGGCTTGTGGAACTGTTCCAGCAGATCACCAGGAGGACCGCGGTCACAGACGTACAGGGAAACGAAAGGCTCATACCCTGCAACATGATCAACTGTTTCTGCATGTATTCGGATTATGAGCCTCTGTCTCTGGATGAGTGGATCAGGTGCGACAGGAAGAGGAGAGAAGGTACTGACAGGATCAGTCTTCCTCCGGGGGTTCCAGATACTGAAGGAGAAATTCGTCGGGGACTACAGAAGGCATCCTGGACAGAACCGTCTGTGCCGCCTGACGGGACCGGGAGAGAGCCTGTTCAAGAAGCCGGCCGTCCAGAAAATGTTCGAACCTGCTGATGGCGATATAGTCCGGAATCTCATCGTGGTGTATGGTGGAAAACAGGCCTTTTTCCTTTCCGAGGATCAGGGTCTTCTCGCAGGTCCAGGGCATGTAGGTCCCGTAGAAGAGAAACAGGTCTTCATCTACGGGAAAACCGTGGATCCGGGCCAGTTCCGCGAGGGACGGGTCCGGTTTTTCGTGGAGCATGGGAAAGCGGATATCATGTTTTAAGGATTCCAGATAAAACCGGCTGTATCTGCCTCTCAGCAGATACAGGACAGTGACCCGGGTGCGCAGAACAGAGCGGAGCAGAGGATCGGTGTCCGGCTGATTTCTGTCGCAGTGATAAGTACTGTAGACGGAAAGCATGTCCAGGATCCGTCCGGCCAGAATCTGTTTTGACTGAAAAAAATGGTTGGTAAGTCCCAGGCTGACGCCTGCCAGATCCGAGATCTGCCGGATGGTGGCGGCCTCATAGCCCTGAGACAGAAACAGTTCGTGGGAGGTCAGAAAGATCTCCCTGTATTTTTCATTTTTTTCCATGGGAGGCTTCCTTTCTTTTGGCCAGCGGGCTGAAACGGTGGAAATAGATGATGAACAGCACCGTGGTCACAGACCAGGTGAGAGGGTAACTGAATACCACCGTGGTGATCTCCCGGCGCAGGGGGACTGCCGTGATGATCCACAGAACACGGAGGGCACAGACCCCCACCATGGTCAGGATCATGGGGATCCAGGAGTCGCCGATGCCCCTGAGGGCTCCGGAGTAGATCTCGATGGTCACATAGGTGATGAAGGTCGGCACCAGGAAGCGGAGGATCTCCATACCCTTTGCCAGAACAGCCGCATCCGCAGTGAAGATCTCGAAGATGTAGAAGCCGAACTGATAGAGGATAAAGGACATGAATACTGAGGAAGCAATGGTCATGGCCAGGCACTGGCGGATCCCTTTCTTTACCCGGTCCATCTTTCCGGCTCCGTAATTCTGCCCTACAAAGGTGGTTACGGAGATGCCGAAGGCATTGATGATCATCCAGAATACGCTGTCGATCTTTCCGTAAGCGGTCCAGGCGGCGATGGTATCCGTGCCCAGGCTGTTGACGCTGGACTGGATGATCACGTTGGACAGAGAGTACATCACCGACTGAAGGCCGGCGGGCAGTCCGATGCGGATGATCCGGCCCAGCATCCTGCGGTCCAGGCGGATGAGAGAGAACCGGAGCCGGTACATCTGGTCCGTGCCGGTCAGGACGATGACGACAAAAAGGGCGCTGGCAGTCTGAGAGAGGATGGTGGCCAGAGCGGCTCCGGCCACTCCCATGTGAAGGAACACCACAAAGGCCACGTCCAGAACGATGTTGGTGACGCAGCCGGTGATGAGGAACAGAAGAGGGCGTTTGGAGTCCCCTGCGGCTCTCAGGATGCCGGCTCCCATGTTGTAGATCAGGTTGGGTATGGTTCCCAGAAAATACAGCCGCATATAGAGGATGGCGTACTCCAGGATATCTTTCGGCGTGCCCATAAGGGACAGTGCCAGAGGCGCCCCCAGGATCCCCAGGGCCATGATACCCAGGCCGCAGAGCAGGGAAAAGGCCACAGACGTGTGTACGGCAAGGCTTACCTTGTCCGCTCTGTGGGCTCCGTAAAACTGGGAGATAATGACCGTGGCGCCGGATGAGAGGCCTACGAAAAAGCCTACCAGCAGGTTGATCAGGGTTCCCGTAGGACCGCCTACGGCGGCCAGGGCCTCTTTGCCCACAAACTGTCCCACCACAATAGCATCCACGGTGTTGTAAAGCTGCTGAAAAAATGTTCCGAACAGAATAGGGAAGAAAAACAGCAGAAGCTGTTTCCAGATGACTCCTTCCGTGATCTGATTCTGTGTATCTGAAAGTTCCTGTTTTTTTATCTTTTGTTCCATAAAATCCTTTCTCGCCGGTGAGGCAGAATCCATAGAAATCAGAAGGTGCAGTATCCTAAACTATATCACAGCCCCAGTGGAAAAACAACTGTCTAATTTCTTACTTTTGCTTTTTCCAGCGCCCGGTCGATGGCTCCGATGAGGGACTGGGAGGTGTAGCGTGTTTCCATGGAATAAGAGAGATCTTCTGTGGACTGATTCTGTACGATCTGCCGGGCCAGATCCTCCATAACCGGCTGCATCAGCGGATACATGGTGGTGACTGCCTCGTCCAGAGACACAAAGGACACGGACCTGATCTCGTCGGCGCCTACGGTGACCTCCACATTGAGATTCTGACTGCCTAAAGTCATGGAAGAAGTGTAAACTCCAGGTATGTAAGAGGCGGTCTGTGAGGGGGAGGAGGGCGTTTCCTGCCTGGGGCGGAACATGATCAGAAACAGGGTGATCAGGACCACTGCAAGTCCAAGGAAAACAGCCGTATAGATCAGTTCTTTCATTCTCAGGACCACGATTTTTGTTTTGGAGCTCATAAGGGACCTCCGGATTTTTGTTTGTTACAATCTATTACCGGTCTGGAGGATTTATGACTGGCAACGGATAGCAGAGATGATTTGACTTGTATGAAGGCAGCCGATATAATAGGAACAAGGAGGTGGAGAGATGTCCCTGCAATTTATAATAGGAAGTTCGGGAGCGGGAAAGACCAGATATCTCTATGAGAATCTGATTCGGATGTCCATAGAGGAGCCGGATGTTCAATATGTGGCCCTGGTGCCGGAACAGTTTACCATGCAGACCCAGAAGGAGATCGTCGCGCTCCATCCGGACCACGGAACCATGAATATCGACATCGTCAGTTTCCAGCGCCTGGCTTACCGGATCTTCGAGGAGCTGGCCGTGGAGCATCTGGAGATCCTGGATGACATGGGTAAATCCATGGTCCTGAGAAAGGTGGCCGGAAACGAGAGGAAGAATCTGGGGATTTTTTCGGGACACCTGAACCAGACAGGATTCATCAATCAGTTAAAATCCATGCTGTCAGAGCTTTATCAGTACGGAGTGGGGCCGGACGGACTTAAGGGCGCCATGGAGGAGACAAAGAGCCCTCTCCTCCGTGAAAAGCTGAAGGATCTGCTGGTCATCTACGAGGCGTTTCAAAAAGAGATCTCCAGACGATATATTACGGCGGAGGAGATCCTGGATGTGCTGTGCAGGGTACTGCCCGATTCCCGGCGGATCAAAAACAGCGTGGTGACCCTGGACGGCTATACAGGTTTCACTCCGGTTCAGTACCGGCTTCTGGAGCTTCTGATGATCCATGCCAGAAAGGTGATCGTGACCGTTACCATGGGAGAAGGGGAGGATCCCTATAAGCCAGGCAGGATTCAGGAACTGTTCCACATGAGCCGCCAGATGGTGTACCGCCTGGTAAAACTGGCGGAAAAACAGTCTGTGGCAAGAGACCGGGATGTGATTCTGGATTCCGGCAGGGAGCAGAAAGGGAGGTTTGTCCACAGCCCTTCTATCGCATTTATCGAGAAGAATCTTTACCGTTTCACGGCCCGCAGATACGAACAGGAGCCGGAGGAGACCGAGCTTTTTCAGGCTTCCACACCGGGCAGGGAGATCGACGGGGTGGCGGCCAGGATCCACAGCCTGGTTCAGGAGGAGAATCTGAGATACCGGGAGATTGCGGTGATCACTGGAGATCTGTCCGGCTACGGCTATGAGATCGTCAATCGGTTCCAGGCAGAAAAGATCCCCTATTTTATGGACAATAAAAAAAGTATCCTGGAAAACGTCATGGTAGAATTTATCCGGAGCTCCCTGGAAGTGATTCAGAGAGATTTTGACTACGAGAGTGTATTCCGGTTTCTGAAGACAGGTCTGGTATCCGACAGACAGGAGATGATCGACCGCCTGGAAAATTATGTGGTGGCCATGGGAATCCGGGGATATCGGCGGTGGGATCAGACATGGGAGTACACATACAGGGGAGGCAGG
>CAJUJV010000021.1:12984-13260 GCA_910586845.1 uncultured Hungatella sp. | reverse complement strand
CAACCTTGAAGAGCTTAACCGGTTCCGTCAGGAGATCCTTGAGAAGCTGAAGGGCTTAAAGGAGGCCATGGGGGACAGCGGGAAGACGGTGAGGTCCATGACGGCGGCCATGGCGGCCTGTCTGGAACAGTGCCGGGTACAGGAACAGCTGGAGGAGTACAGGGCATATTTTGAACAGACAGGAGAGTACAGCCTGGCAAAAGAGTACGAACAGGTATATGAGCTTGTGATCCGGATGTTTGACCGCCTGGTCCATCTTCTGGGCGACGAGAAAGT
>CAJUJV010000021.1:4499-12974 GCA_910586845.1 uncultured Hungatella sp. | reverse complement strand
CGGGAATACGCCCAGATACTGGATGCCGGCTTTGGTGAGATCACTGTCGGCGTGATTCCGGCCACAGTGGACAGGGTAGTCGTGGGAGATCTGACCAGGACCCGTCTGGACCAGATCAAAGTGCTTTTTTTCGTAGGAGTCAACGAGGGGATCGTGCCTGCCAGAAAGGATGGAGGCGGGATCCTTACGGATACGGACCGGGAATTTCTGAAGGAGATGTCTGTCGAGCTGGCCCCTACGGCCAGGGAAGACAGCTTTCAACAGAGGTTCTATCTGTATCTGATGATGACCAAGCCTTCCAGGCATCTGGTGGTGTCCTGGTCTGCATTCAGCCAGGCGGGAAAGGCGCAGAGACCCTCCCCGCTGATCGGGGAACTGAAAAAGATGTTTCCCCGGATAAAGGTAAAAGACATGGCTGATCTGGAAAAAACCGTCAACTCTCCTGCAGAGGGGCTGGACCGGCTGATCGAGGGGCTGAGGGACTATGAGAACCGGCGGGAGGACCCGGCTTTTCTGGAGCTGTACCGGTATTTTGCCGGGAGGGAGGATTACAGGGAGAAGGTGGAGAAGCTGACCGGAGCAGCATTTTATTCCTATGAAGAGAGAGGGATCAGCCGCGCCGCAGCCAGAGCTCTGTACGGCTCTGTTCTTCAGGGCAGCGTGACCCGTCTGGAACAATATGCCTCCTGCGCCTACGCCCATTTTTTAAGTTACGGTATGGAGCTGATGGAGAGGCAGGAGTATCAGATCGGAGCGGTGGATATGGGCAATCTGTTTCACAGCTCCATCGATCTGTGTTTCCGGGAGCTGAAGAAACGGCAGGAGCATCTCCAGGATCTGACGGAGGAGGAGAGAAAAGATCTGGTCAGCTCCTGCGTGGCTCAGGTGACGGAGGAGTACGGCAATACCATCCTGCAAAGCAGCGCCAGAAATCAGTATCTGGCAGGACGAATCCAGCGGATGACGGACAGGACCATGTGGGCCCTGGCGGAGCAGCTGAAAAAAGGAGATTTTGTTCCGGTGGGATTTGAAGTGTCCTTTTCCGCCGTCGACAATCTGGAAGCCATGAAGATCAGGCTGTCAGAGGAGGAGGAGCTCCATCTGCGGGGACGGATCGACCGCCTGGATCTGTGCCAGGATGAACAGCATGTGTACGTGAAGATTATCGACTACAAATCCGGCGCTGCCCGGTTCGATCTGGCGGCCGTCTACTATGGACTGCAGCTGCAGCTGGTGGTGTATCTGGATGCGGTGACGGAGCTGGCCAGGCGGCGTTTTCCCGACAAAGAAGTGGTTCCCGCAGGAATCTTTTATTATAATATCAAGGATCCGGTAGTAGACGGAGAGGATGTGGAAGACCCGGAGGATGTGGACAGGCTGATCCTGGAGCAGCTGAGGATGAACGGCCTGGTCAACAGCGATCTGCAGGTCATCGGACATATGGACAGGGATATCCGGTCCAGATCGGATGTGATCCCTGTGGCTATGAAAGACGGTCTGATCCAGCAGCAGTATTCTTCCGTGGCGGGGAGCCGGCATTTTGAGGCCCTGAAGCTGTATGTCCGGGAGAAGGTCCGGGAGGATGGAAGGGAGATTCTGGATGGCAGAGCCCTTACATCCCCCTATAAACAGGGCAGCCGCAGTGCCTGCGATTACTGTCCTTACCACGGAGTATGCGGGTTTGATCTGAAAGTGGAGGGATACCGGTTCCGGCGTTTTCCGGCCATGAAGCCGGCACAGGTGTGGGAACAGATTCTGGGAGAAGGAGAGAAGGAAGATGAAGTGGACCAGGAAGCAGAGGGAAGTCATTGAGGCCAGAAACTGTGATCTGCTGGTGTCGGCGGCAGCGGGAAGCGGCAAGACGGCAGTGCTGGTGGAGAGGATCATAGAGCTGATCTGTGACGAAGCCCATCCCGTGGACATTGACCGGCTTCTTGTGATGACCTTTACCAACGCGGCGGCGGCGGAGATGAGGGAGCGCATCGCCATGGCCATTGAAAAAAAACTGGATGAGGAGCCCTGGAGAGAGCATCTTCAGGTTCAGGCTGCTTTAGTCCATCGTGCTCAGATCACTACCATCGACAGCTTCTGCCTCAGCCTGATCAGAGATCATTTCAATCTGCTGGACATCGATCCGGGATTCCGCATCGGAGATGAGGGAGAGCTGATGCTTGTGAGAGCCGATGTGATGGAAGCCATGCTGGAGGAGTACTATGAGACCGGGGACAGGGTGTTCCAGGAGTTTGTGGAGACTTACGCCTCGGGCAAATCCGACAGCGGTATCGAAAATTACATCATGCAGGTGTACACCTTTTCCCAGAGCAATCCGTTTCCCATGGAGTGGATCGCAGGGTGCAGACAGGAACTGGAGAGAGCGGAAGAAGAAAGTCTGGAGACATGGGACTGGATGAAATATCTGATGAAGGGTGTGAAGCTTCAGCTGGAAGAGGCGGAAGAACTCCTGGAATCGGCCCTGGAAGTATGCGGCCAGGAAGGGGGGCCGGAGAAATACATCCCCACCCTTCTGACGGAACTGGACATGGTCCGGCAGCTGAAGGAGGCAAAGGATTACAACGGTCTGAACCGGGGGCTCCGGGCAGTGTCCTTCGGCAGGATCGCCGCCGCCAGAGGAAAGGACATCGATCCGGAGAAAAAAGAGTACGCCGGTGCCTGCAGGAATCAGGTCAAGAAGGTTCTGGGAGATCTGAAAGGGCTTTACGGGCAGCAGACCAGAGAGGAGGCGGCCGCCAATATCCTGGGCAGCAGGGCAGTGGTGCTAAAGCTTCTGGAACTGGCAGAAGAATTTTACAGAAGGTATCAGGAGAGCAAAAAAGAGAAGAATATTGTGGACTTTAACGATCTGGAACACGAGGCTTTAAAGATCCTTATCAACCGCAGAGACGGAAAGACAGAGTATACTCCCGTGGCGGACGAGCTGGCCCGGCGATATACGGAGATCCTGGTAGATGAGTATCAGGACAGCAATGATGTCCAGGAAGCCCTGATCAGGAGTCTGTCCGGGGAGCGGTTCGGGCGTCCCGATGTTTTTATGGTGGGGGATGTGAAGCAGAGTATCTACAGGTTCCGTCTGGCCCGCCCGGAATTATTTATGGAGAAATACGATACTTATGGCGATTACGGGGAAGGGGGAAGCTCTGAGGGATACGGCCGGAAGATCGAGCTGCGGCAGAACTTCCGGAGCCGGGCCCGGGTCCTGGAGAGCATCAACCGGGTCTTCTTCCAGATCATGACCAGAAATCTGGGAAATATCGAATACACGGAAGATGTGGCTCTCCATCCGGGGGCTGTGTTTAATGAGACCGGAGAAGAAGATCCTGTCACGGAACTGCTGATGACGGACACGGGAACCCGGGCTGTGGGACCTGCCGATGAGGAACTGGAAGAATATACCAGCAGAGAGATCGAAGCCAGGCTGATCGCCGGCCGGATCCGTCAGCTGACAGATCCGGAGACGGGGGTTCAGGTTTGGGATAAAGAAAAGAACTGTATGCGCAGGGCAGGGTACGGAGACATGGTGATCCTGCTGCGGAGCCTGACCGGGTGGACGGACTCTTTTCTCAATGTGCTGACTCAGGAGGATATCCCGGCCTTTGCAGAGACGGGAACCGGCTATTTTGACACCATTGAGGTGGAGACGGTCCTGGCCATGCTGGCTGTCATCGACAATCCCATGCAGGATATCCCTCTGGCCGCGGTCCTCAGATCGGTCATGGCAGGGATGGACGAGGAGGAACTGGCCTGGATGAAGGCGGCTGCGAAGCAGAATCCGGACAAAGGCCAGGATGGCGGGCTCTACGGGGCTGTCAGGCTGGTGCTGTCGGAGGCATGGGAGGGACAGGCCGAAAAGGTGGGAGTACCTGAAGAGACGGCAAAATCCATACGCAGCCGGGTTCTGACCTTTTCTTCTCTCCTGGAAGGACTGAGGAAAGAGGCCGCCTATGTGCCGATCCATGAACTGATCCACCGCATGTATCTGAAAACAGGATATTATGACTATGTGTCGGCCATGCCTGCGGGAGAGGCCAGAAAGGCCAATCTGGACATGCTCATCGAGAAGGCGTGGGCCTATGAGAAAACAAGTTACAAAGGACTGTTCCATTTTATTAGGTATATCGAAAAGCTGAAGAGATACAACACGGATTTCGGAGAAGCAGCCACAGCAGGCAAATCCCGGGAGATGGTCCGTATTATGAGCATCCACAAGAGCAAGGGCCTGGAATTTCCCATTGTGTTTCTGGCAGGCACGGGGAAAGCCTTCAACAGGCAGGATGTGAGAGGCAGGCTCCTGATCGATCCGGACCTGGGTATCGGAGCCGACTATCTGGATATGGACACCAGGGTAAGAGTCTCCACTCTGAAGAAGAATGTGCTGAAGCGGAAGATAGACAGGGACAATCTGGGAGAAGAGCTTCGGGTCCTGTATGTGGCCATGACCAGGGCTAAGGAAAAGCTGATTATAACGGCCACAGACAGGTCTCTTGAGAAAAAACTGGAAAAGTGGAAACAGCCCATCTGGGGATCCGGACAGATTCCCTGCACCATCCTTTCTTCCGCAGGTTCCTATCTGGACTGGCTTCTCATGGCCGGGCTCCAGAGAAGCCCCCTGTTTCTGGTGCGGCAGATCGGGGTGGAAGAGCTGGTTGGAGAGGCGGTGGAGAGGACCCTGAAAAAGACTGTTTCCGAAGGAGAATTAAAGGGGCTGGATCTTTTAAAGACCTGGGACAGGGATATGGAAGAGCTGCTGGACCGGAAACTTTCCTATCAGTATCCTTTCCGCGCAGATATCGATCTGCACACCAAGATGTCCGTGTCAGAGCTGAAGAAAGAAGGCCAGGACATTGATGATAAAAACAGCCTGTTCCAGCCGGTGATCCCGGAGTTTCTCAGGGAAGAAGCGAAAAAAAGCGAGGAAGGATACAGGACGGGCGGAACGGTCCGGGGAAGCGCCTACCACCGGGTCCTGGAGCTTCTGGATCTTCAGGCCATAGAGGAAGAGGCAGATGTCAGACAATGGCTTGCCAGGGCCGTGGCAGAAGGACTGATCCCGGAGGAGACAAGAAAGATGGTGCAGGCAGGGAAGCTGTGGACCTTTGCAGAGAGCCCTCTGGGGCAGAGGATGAGAAAGGCTCAGAAGGAAAACAGGCTGCACAGGGAGCAGCAGTTTGTCATGGGGATCCCGGCAAAGGATATGGGAAAGGGAGATTCAGAAGAACTGGTACTTATCCAGGGGATCATCGATGCCTGGATCGAAGAGCCGGAGGGACTGGTCCTTATTGATTATAAGACGGACCGGGTAAATCCGGGAGATGAGGAACTGCTCATAAGCCGGTATGGAACTCAGCTGGATTATTACTCCCGGGCACTGGAGCAGATAAAGAAAAAACCGGTGAGAGAAAAAATTCTCTATTCTCTCACACTGCAGAAATCCATCTGTCTGTAACAGACAGATGGATTTTCTTATACAACCAGGCTGCGAAAGGGGTATTACCGCCTGCCGGCGGCATGGGGGCCCTGAGGAGAACCTGCCCTGTGGATTTACACATTAAAACGGAAGAGGATCACATCTCCGTCCTGGACCACGTAATCCTTTCCCTCCAGACGGATCAGTCCCTTGTCCCTGGCAGCGGAATAGGAGCCGCAGTCCAGCAGGTCCTGATAATTGACTACCTCGGCTCTGATAAATCCTCTCTCGAAATCAGAGTGGATCTTGCCTGCGGCCTGAGGCGCTTTGGTTCCCACCTTGATGGTCCAGGCCCGGGTCTCATCCTCGCCGGAGGTCAGGAAGCTTAAGAGCCCCAGGAGACTGTAGCTGGCAGCGATCAGTTTTTCGAGTCCGGATTCCTTTAATCCCAGATCTTCCAGGAACATGGCTTTCTCCTCGTCATCCAGCTCGGCGATCTCCTGTTCAATCTGAGCACAGATGACGAATACCTGGGAGTCAGTCCCGGCGGCGAACCGGCGGACGGCGTCTACGTGGGAGTTGGAGGCTCCGTCATCGGTAAGATCATCCTCGCTTACATTGGCGGCAAAGATAACAGGCTTCCAGGTAAGAAGATTTAAGGAGGCCACAAAAGCTTCCTGGTCTTCGTCGGAACAGGAGAAGGTCCTGGCCAGCCGGCCGTCTTCCAGATGGGCCTTTACTGCTTTTAAGGTCTCTACTTCCTTTGCCAGGGATTTGTCGTTAAATGCACTTCTGGAAGTTTTTGCAATACGGCGTTCCAGGATCTCCATGTCGGAGAAGATCAGCTCCAGATTGATGGTCTCGATGTCTCTTAAGGGGTCTACCGTACCGTCTACATGGATCACATTGGAGTCTTCGAAGCAGCGGACCACATGGACGATGGCATCCACTTCCCTGATGTTGGAGAGAAACTGGTTTCCCAGGCCCTCCCCCTTGGAAGCCCCTTTTACAAGTCCGGCGATGTCCACGAATTCGATGACTGCGGGAGTGACCTTTTTAGAGTGATAGAAATCTCCCAGAAGGTTCAGACGGTGATCGGGGACGGGAACGACGCCGATATTGGGATCAATGGTGCAGAAGGGATAGTTGGCCGATTCTGCACCTGCCTTTGTCAGGGAGTTGAATAATGTGCTCTTGCCTACATTGGGCAGGCCTACAATTCCTAATTTCATATGATTACCTTCCTTATTTATGATACCTGCATCATAGGATATCACATAAGGAAGAGAAAGGAAAGAGGGAAAGCCCTGAAAATCCTCAGGGGTTCGACAAAATATGACGGATTTTTCTCCTACATAGGACGAAATGTCGAATTTTGACGGAATATGTCGGTCGAATTTTATTGATGTTTGGCTTATTTAAGGTTAAAATGAAGAAAAAATTGAATGCAAGAGGCAAAGGAGAACAGTGATGGAAAATTCTAAAGAGGAATTAATAAGTAAAATAGAATCTGCAAGACTGATCCTGAATAAAAGCATAGATGAGATGCACGGATACGAGGAAATCTATCAGAACAGTGTGAAACTGGATTCTCTGATCGAACAGTATATTGCAGAGGGATATTGAGAGCGCACAGGGCAGATAAAGAAGAGAGAACAGCTGTTTGTTACAGGATGGCTGTTCTTTTTTGTTGTTCTTTTTTATTTTTCTTTTTTATTTTTTCCTTGCTATTTCCTCCGGTTTGTACTAAAATTAAGGTACAGGTGGTGAAAAGTGGTATAAAGTGGTGCAAAGTGGTTGGAAAGTGGCGCGGATAGGCAGCAGGTGATTGCATATGTTTATGGGTGAATACAATCATACGGTAGATGCAAAGGGACGGCTCATTGTCCCTTCCAAGTTCCGGGAACAGCTGGGAGATGAATTCGTAGTGACGAAGGGTCTGGATGGCTGTCTTTTCGTGTATGAAAACACCGAGTGGAAGATCCTGGAAGAAAAGCTGAAGAATCTGCCCCTTACCAACGCCAACGCCCGCAAGATTACCCGCTTCTTCCTGGCAGGAGCCACCCTGTGCGAGGTTGACAAACAGGGAAGGATCCTTCTTCCCGCCGTGCTGCGGGAATTTGCGAAGATCGAGAAAGACGCCGTGATGGTAGGCGTAGGAAACCGAATTGAAATCTGGAGTAAAGAATCCTGGTCATCGGCTAATGTATATGATGATATGGATGAGATCGCAGAAAGTATGGAAGGTCTTGGAATATGATGTTTGAACACAGATCAGTGCTGCTGGAAGAAACCGTAGCCAGCCTGAACATAAAACCTGACGGGATCTATGTGGACGGGACTCTGGGCGGCGGAGGCCATGCTCTGGAGGTGTGCAGGCATCTGGGGGAAGGCGGACGTCTGATCGGGATCGATCAGGATCAGAATGCCATTGCCGCGGCTTCCCTGAGACTTAGGGACTATAGAGATAAAGTAACCATTGTCAAAAGCAACTACGAGAATATCAGATCCGTGCTGGAGGAGCTGAAGATTCCCGGAGTAGACGGGATCTGTCTGGATCTGGGCGTGTCTTCCTATCAGCTGGACACGCCGGAGAGAGGATTTACCTATCGGGAATCCGCCCCTCTGGATATGCGGATGGATCAGGATCAGGAAAAAAACGCCGCATATGTGATCAATCACTATGATGAGAAGGAACTGT
This sequence comes from uncultured Hungatella sp., assembly GCA_910586845.1. Taxonomy (GTDB): domain Bacteria; phylum Bacillota; class Clostridia; order Lachnospirales; family Lachnospiraceae; genus UBA3402. The sequence goes on along the minus strand of CAJUJV010000021.1, from coordinate 4,851 downwards.
ACCGGATCATCCGGGACTACGGGGAAGAGAAGTTTGCAAAGAATATTGCGAAGCATATCGTCAGGGCCCGGGCGCAGAAGCCCATCGAGACGACAGAGGAGCTGACCGGGATCATCAAGGCCGCTATCCCCATGAAGATGAGAGCGGTGGGAGGTCATCCGGCCAAGCGCACCTTTCAGGCGATACGCATCGAGGTGAATCAGGAGCTGGAAGTGCTGGAGAAGTCCATTGATACAATGATCAGCCTTCTGAATCCAGGAGGCCGTCTGAGCATCATCACGTTTCATTCTCTGGAAGACAGGATCGTAAAAAACCGTTTTCGGGAAAATGAAGATCCCTGTATCTGTCCCAG
>CAJUJV010000021.1:0-4489 GCA_910586845.1 uncultured Hungatella sp. | reverse complement strand
TTCCCGTATGTGTGTGCGGAAGAAAAAGCAGAGGACGGGTGGTAACGAGGAAACCGATCCTGCCCGGAGAACAGGAGATCGGCGAGAACAAACGATCGAAAAGCTCGAAACTGAGAGTTTTTGAGAGGGGAACGGACCAGGATTGACACGGAAAGGGGAGACTGATATGGCAGAGAAGAGAAGACCGCAGAATCAGGCATACATACATGGAAATACGGTGCGCAAGACAGAGCCGGGGAGACATCTTCCGGAAAGACCGGGGAAGAAAAATTCCGGTCAGACAAGCCGCAGGGTGAGACGGAATCAGGAGAAGGCGCTGCAGATGGATCTGCCTTATCTGGTGGTCCTGCTGATCGCATCCTGCTGTACCCTGTTTATCTGCATCAACTATATTCAGGTGCGCTCCGTGATGACCAACCGGGTGGAGAATATCCGGAAGCTGGAGCAGGAGCTGGAGGCCTTAAAAGTCGAGAATGATACGGAACAGACCAGGATCAACACCTCTGTGGATCTGGACTATGTGTATAAGGTAGCCACGGAGGAGCTGGGTATGGTCTATGCCGGAAAGGACCAGATCCGTATGTATCATCAGACAGAAAGCGAGTATGTAAGGCAGTATGAAGACATCCCGAACTACTAGGAAGATACCGGAAGAAGGGCGGCAGGGACAGTCCCTTCTCAGACGGGCATTTCCAAGATATATGCAGGAAAAGCTGGCATTCACAGTCTTTGTGATCATGCTGGCTTTGTTTGCATTGATTCTGGTGCTCTATAAGCTGGTCAGAGAAAATAACGAAGATTACACCAGGATCGTTCTGTCCCAGCACTCTACTTATGACAGCCGCGTGATCCCTTACCGGAGAGGAGATATCGTGGACAGGAACGGCACTTATCTGGCCACCAGCGATAAGGTGTACAACCTGATCCTGGATCCCAAACAGATCTATGATAAGGAAGAATATTACTTAAATCCTACGGTCAACGCTCTTACGGAGATATTCGGCTATGACAGGAACGAGCTTCTGGAGACGCTCTATGACAACAGAGAATCCAGATATGTAAGATATGAGCGGAGGATGGGACACGAAAAGAAAGACGCCTTTGAAAAGCTGAAGACATCGGTCAATGATACCAACTACAAGAACGGAAGCAACGAACGGATCCGGGGCGTGTGGTTTGAAGACGAGTATAAACGGATCTATCCCTACAATTCCCTGGCCTGCAACGTCATCGGATTCACTACCTCGGACGGGGAGGGTAACGGAGGTATCGAACAGTATTATAACAGCACTCTGACAGGGACCAACGGGAGAGAGTACGGATATTTAAACGATGACTCCAATGTAGAGGCAGTGATCAAGCCTGCCATAAACGGCAGTACCATCATATCCACCATCGACGTCTATATTCAGGAACTGGTGGAGAAACGGATCGAACAGTGGAACAGCGAAACCGGAAGCAAAAATATCGGGATCATCGTCATGGATCCCAACAACGGAGAGATTCTGGCCATGGCTGACAGATCCGCCTATGATCTGAACAATCCCAGAGATTTAAGCGGACTCTATTCTCAGGAAGAGCTCGATGCCATGAGCGATCAGGAGAAGGTAGATGCCTTGAGCCAAATGTGGAGGAATTTCTGTGTCAGCGATACGTATGAGCCCGGTTCTCCGGCCAAGGTGTTTACGGTGGCCACAGGTCTGGAGGAGAATACCTTCCAGGAATCCTCCCATTTCCTTTGCGACGGCCTGGAAGAGGTAGGCGGCCATAAGATCCGGTGCACCGCCTATTCAAAAGGGGGGCACGGAGAACTGACCGTGGAGGAGACGCTGATCGTATCCTGCAATGACGCCATGATGGCCATGAGCGCCATGGAAGGAAAAGTGACCTTTAAAAAGTATCAGGATATGTTTAATTTCGGTGCCAAAACAGGGATCGACCTGCCGGGAGAGGCAGATGCAGCCACTTTGATCTATCACGTGGATCATATGGGTCCCACGGATCTGGCTACCAATTCTTTTGGCCAGAACTTTAACTGTACCATGGTCCAGATGGCGGCGGCTTTCGCTTCGGTCATCAACGGCGGATCCTACTATGAACCTCATGTGGTGAAGCAGATTCTCAACGCCAACGGTTCCGTGGTGAAAAAAAACGACGGGGTTCTGGTCCGGGAGACCGTGTCCGACGCTACCAGCCGTTTTATCCGTGAAGCCTTAAGGCGGACCGTGGCAGAGGGCACGGGCAAGGCAGCCCAGGTCGAGGGATATGAGGTGGGAGGAAAGACGGGGACCGCAGAAAAGGTGGGACGGAACAAGGAAGATTATGTGGTGTCTTTCTGCGGCTACGCTCCCGCGGATCACCCCAGGGTGCTGGTCTACGTGGTTATCGACGAGCCGGATGTGGAGAAGCAGTCCAGCAGTTCCTATGCAAGCAAAGTATTCGCACAGGTCATGGGCGACATCCTTCCTTATCTGAATGTATTTCCCGTCACCGATGAGCCGGAAGGAGAGGATCCCGGTTTCCGGGATCCGTCAGTCACCGAGGAAACCTCCGAAGAACCGGAGACAAAGGTCTATGAGACCGATGAGTATGTGCCTCTTGAGACTGATGAGAACGGCAATCCCATTTCCCTGGGGCTTCCCGAATTTGAACTGGGGCAGGAGAGCAGTCAGGAAGGAACGGAAACCTCTCCTGCCGCAGAATCCACACAGGACGCCGGCTCTGCCCGGGAGACTTCTTCAGCGGAGGAAACTACAGCACAGTAAAGCTGTCCGAGAATATTTTAAGAAAAGCTTCATATACTGTAGCAATGGCCCGCAGGTGGAGTGCAGATGAACCGGAATCAGTCATATCACAGAGGAAGAATGGGAGTTGTGTGTCTCATATCCTGCCTGCTGATGCTGGGACTGGGGGGAAGACTGTTCTTTCTCATGATCTTCCGCTCGGAACACTACAGTCAGATGGCGGAGGACCTTCACCAGAGAGAGAGGACGATCAAGGCCGCAAGAGGGCAGATTCTGGACCGCAACGGAACCGTGATCGCCACCAACCGTACCGTCTGCACCATTTCCGTGATCCACAATCAGATCACGGACAAAGATCAGGTGGTCCGGGTTCTGTCAGAGGCTCTTGGGATCCCGGAAGAAGATGTGAGAAAAAAAGCAGAGAAATACAGTGCCAGGGAGATCGTGGCAGTAAATGTGGATAAAGAGCTGGGGGACAGAATCAGAAATTTCCGGCTGGATGGGGTGAAAGTAGACGAGGATTACAAGCGGTATTACCCTTACGGCAGCCTGGCCTCCAAGGTTCTGGGCTTTACAGGAGGAGATAATCAGGGGATCATCGGACTGGAAGTAAAATATGAGTCCTGGCTCAAGGGAACCAACGGTCTGATCCTGACTCAGGCCGATGCGGCGGGAGTCGAGATCGAAAATGCTTTTGAGGACCGGGTGGAGCCTGTGGCGGGAGCGGATCTGACCATTTCCCTCGATGTGAATATTCAGACCTACGCTCAGCAGGCGGCTCTTAAAGTAATGGAGGAAAAAGAAGCGAAACGTGTTTCTGTCATCGTCATGAACCCGCAGAACGGGGAGATCCTGGCCATGGTCAATGTGCCGGAATTCGACCTTAATGATCCCTTCACCCTCAATGTGGAACCGGAGGAGGGGAGCGCGGCCTCAAAGCAGGATCTGCTGAATCAGATGTGGAGAAATCCTGCAATCAACGATACTTATGAACCGGGTTCTACCTTCAAGATCATCACTGCGGCTGCAGGACTGGAGGAGAAGGTGGTAAGAATGGAAGATACTTTTTCCTGTCCCGGATTCCGTATCGTGGAAGATCGGAAAATCCGCTGTCATAAAGTGGGCGGACACGGGAGAGAGACTTTTCTCCAGGGAGCCATGAACTCCTGCAATCCCGTTTTTATCGACGTAGGGCAGAGGCTGGGGGTGGAGCGATACTATTACTATTTTACAAGGTTCGGTCTCATGGGTAAGACCGGAATCGATCTTCCCGGAGAAGCGGCTACCATCATGCACAAAAAGGAGAACATGGGACTGGTGGAGCTGGCCACCGTGTCTTTCGGCCAGTCTTTCCAGATCACGCCGCTTCAGCTGATCACCACGGCTGCCTCCATCGTCAACGGAGGCAGCAGGGTGACGCCTCATTTCGGCATCCAGGCTGTTTCCGCCGACAAGACCAGGGTCCGCCGGTTTTCCTACCCGGTGAAGGAAGGAATCGTGTCAGAGGAAACCAGCGCCTCCATGCGCTATATACTGGAACAGGTAGTTTCCGAGGGGAGCGGAAAAAAAGCTTCTCTCCCCGGCTATCATATAGGAGGAAAAACGGCGACTTCCGAGAAACTTCCCCGGAGCCGCAAGAAGTACATATCAAGCTTTCTCGGCTTCGCTCCGGCAGAGGATCCCCGGGTCATCGCTCTGATTACCATAGATGAACCGGTGGGGATCTATTACGGAGGAACCATTGC
>CAJUJV010000020.1:47224-52493 GCA_910586845.1 uncultured Hungatella sp. | reverse complement strand
CCGCAAACCCTTGATTTTACTGGTTTTCTTTGCCAAGCGTTTTCATCGTCGGGAACAGCAGCACATCCCTGATAGCCGGCGAATTGGTTAAAAGCATCACCAGCCTGTCGATGCCGTACCCGATGCCTCCTGTCGGCGGCATGCCGATCTCCAGAGCGTTCATGAAGTCCTCGTCCGTGGTATTGGCCTCCTCGTCCCCGGCTGCCAGGGCCGCCTCCTGAGCCTTAAACCGCTCTCTCTGGTCGATGGGATCGTTGAGCTCCGAGTAAGCGTTGCACATCTCTCTGGCATAGATAAACAGCTCAAACCGCTCCACCAATTCCGGTTTATCCGGCTTTCTCTTGGTCAGGGGAGAGATCTCCACCGGATGGTCCATGATAAAAGTAGGCTGGATCAGATGCTCCTCCACAAACTCCTCGAAAAACAGATTGATGATATCTCCCCGGACATGGCGGTCTTCATAATGGACTCCCTTCTCGTCGGCCAGCTTCTTCGCCTCTTCTGTGGTCCTGATCTCCTCGAAGTCGATCCCCGTATACTTTTTGATGGCATCGATCATGGTCAGCCGCTCAAATGGCTTGCCAAGGTCGATCTCCACCTCGGCATAGGGGATCACCGTAGTGCCGCACACCTCCTGCGCCACGTGGCGGAACATGTTCTCCGTCAGGTCCATCATGCCATAGTAGTCCGTGTATGCCTGATACAGCTCCATGAGAGTAAACTCCGGGTTATGCCTGGCGTCCAGGCCCTCGTTGCGGAACACACGGCCGATCTCATAGACCCGCTCCATGCCGCCTACGATCAGCCTCTTTAAGTACAGCTCCAGGGAGATACGAAGCTTCACATCCTCATCCAGCGCATTATAGTGAGTCTCAAAAGGCCTCGCCGCGGCGCCTCCGGCATTGCTCACCAGCATAGGCGTCTCCACCTCCAGAAATCCCAGACCGTCCAGATACCGTCTGATACAGCTGATGATCCTGGACCGCATGACGAAGGTCTTCTTCACATCCTCATTCATGATCAGATCCGTATAACGCTGACGATACCGCACATCCGTATTAGTCAGTCCGTGATACTTTTCAGGAAGGACCTGAAGGCTCTTGGAAAGCAGGGTCACGGAGGTGGCGTGAATAGAGATCTCCCCCGTCATGGTGGTAAACACGGTACCGGTCAGACCGATGATATCTCCGATATCCAGTTTCTTAAACTCCCTGTAGGACTCCTCTCCGATACTGTCTCTGGCCACATAAGACTGGATATTCCCTTTCAGATCCTGGACATTGCAGAAGGAAGCCTTTCCCATAACCCGCTTGGACATCATCCTTCCTGCCAGAGATACTTCTTTTCCTTCCCACCGGGCATAATCCTCTTTCACATCCGTGCTGTGGACCGTCACATCATATTTTGTGATCTGAAACGGATCCTTTCCCTCTTCCTTAAGCTGTGCCAGTTTCTCCCGGCGCACCTTAAGAAGGTGATTAATATCCTCCTGGGTCTGGGCCCTGCCCTGATTCTGCTGTTCTGCCACGTTCTCCACTCCTTTTTTCCGATATTGTCAAATTATGATACTCTCTGGATATCCAGTACCTTATACTGGATGACACCTATCTGTGTCTCCACATCTACCACATCCCCCACTTTCTTGCCAAGCAATGCCTTGCCTACGGGAGATTCATTGGATATCTTATTCTGAAGACTGTTGGCCTCGGTGGATCCTACGATACGGAACTCCATCTCCTCGTCTTCATCGATCTCATATACTTTCACCTTGCAGCCGATGTTGATCTTTTCCAGGTCGATCTCTTCTTCCACCACTACTTCCACGTTCTTCAGAAGCTTCTCCAGCTTCTCGATCCGGAGTTCGATGTCTCTCTGTTCGTCCTTGGCAGCATCATACTCTGCATTCTCTGACAGATCTCCCTGTTCCCGGGCTTCCTTGATCTTCTGAGCCACTTCCTTCCTCTTCACTACCTTCAGGTTGTGAAGCTCATCCTCAGCCTCTTTCAGCCCTGCATAAGTCAAAATATTCTTCTCTTCCATAATTTACATAAACCTCCCGTTATTATTTCCATAAATTTCATGAAATCAATAAGCCGTTCCTCATGTTCAAGGTATTATATCCCAAACCTTTCATCTTGTCAAGAACAGCCGCCGATGCCTTCGATCAGCCGGAACACCTCCTCACAGGTCTCCGCCTGATTGATCCTGCTGCGCAGAACCGACGAATGGGGAAGCCCTGCGGTATACCATGACACATGCTTGCGCATCTCCCGAATCCCCACATGGGTTCCCTTGTATTCTGTCTGAAGTCTGATGTGGCGCACCATCTCTTCCCTGATCTCCCGGATCGTGGGCGGAGGAAGCACTTCTCCTGTTTTAAGATAATGAAGGCTTCTCTTAAAGATCCATGGATTTCCCCTGGCTCCCCTGGCGATCATCACTCCGTCGCATCCCGTCTCTTCCAGCATCCTAGCCGCGTCCTCAGGCTCAAAGATATCCCCGTTGCCGATGACCGGAATCTTCACCGCTTCCTTCACCTGACGGATAATATCCCAGTCGGCTTTTCCGGAATAAAACTGTTCCCTGGTCCTTCCGTGGACGGCAACGGCCGCCGCTTTGCAGCTCTCGGCGATCCTGGCGATCTCAACCGCATTGATACAGGACTCATCAAACCCTTTTCGGATCTTCACGGTCACCGGCTTCTTCAGCTTTTTCACCATGGCTGTAAGGATCTCTTCGATGAGCCGGGGATCCTTCATCAGCGCGGAGCCCTCATGATTGTTCACTACCTTGGGAACCGGACAGCCCATATTGATGTCGATCCAGGCATAAGGCCCGCTCTCCACCTGAGCCGCTATATCGGAGAGGATCTCCGGGTCTGCCCCAAAAAGCTGAAGCGCCACCGGCCCTTCTTCCTTCCCTGTCTCCATGAGAGGTCCTGTATTTCTGTTTTTGTAGAGGATAGCCTTGGCGCTGACCATCTCCGTATAAGCCGCCCCACAGCCCTGTTCCCTGCACAGAAGGCGGAAAGGCATGTCAGTTACTCCGGCCATGGGCGCCAGGATCAGAGGGCAGTCCAGCTCCACATCTCCTATCTTTAATGTCTTCAATCAGGTATCTCCTTTCCCAGGAAAAAGACGCGGTAGAACAGTTCCAGGGATTCCAGAAGTTCCCGCTTTTCCGTCTGGTACTGTTTGATCTTCAGGGCGCTTCCTATATCGTCAAAGAGATAATCTCCTTCATGGGCCTCCACCCGGAACTCCAGGCTTCCGTCTCTGTCAAATTCCATGGTCAGCACGCCTCCCACGTCTTCGGTGTAGAGAACACACATGATCTGAAGCTCCTGCCTGATGCTTTCGGGAAGAGCAGAGAACTGCTGATTAAAATAATATTTCTGTTCATAGGAGCTGGCTCCGCAGAGCACCGTCTTTTCTTCCATCTCATTCTCCTCCTGCCCTGTCTTAAGGCTCCCGCCATACTACAAAAGAACGCGTCAGCGGCGCGTTCCTTTGGCATACACATTCTCTTCTGGTGTTTCCCGGCTCTCAGACAGCCTTTATCTGGTCAGAAGCTTGCTGATCTCATACTGATCTGCCGGAATATCCTTGGTCATGGCCAGGGCTTCCTGGATATCATAATCCACATATTCTCCATGCTTGTAGGCCACTACCCGGTTGCTCTTGCCTTCGTCAAGAAGCTGTACTGCCTTGGCTCCCATAATGGACGCGTAGACACGGTCCTTACAGGTAGGAGTGCCGCCGCGCTGCATGTGGCCCAGGATCGTGGCCCTGGTCTCGATCCCTGTGGCCGCCTCGATCCTGCGGGCCATGGAGGCCGAGTGTCCGATACCCTCTGCATTGATGATGATGTAGTGTTTCTTGCCCTTTTTCCTGTTCTCGATGATGCGGTCGATCAGCTGCTGCTCATTGCCGTCATAATTCTCCGGGATCAGGATGTCCTCCGCTCCGTTGGCGATACCGCACCAGAGAGCGATATATCCCGCGTGCCGTCCCATTACCTCGATGATGCTGCATCGCTCATGAGATGTGGAGGTATCGCGCACTTTATCTATAGCTTCCATGGCAGTATTCACTGCCGTGTCAAATCCGATGGTATAGTCTGTACATGCGATGTCCAGGTCAATGGTTCCCGGAACACCGATGGTATTCACTCCCAGGGCCGACAGCTTTCCTGCTCCTCTGAAGGAACCGTCTCCTCCGATGACCACCATGCCGTCGATGCCGTGCTTTTTGCAGATCTCGGCTCCCTGCTTCTGACCCTCTTCTGTTGTAAACTCCATACATCTTGCAGTATAGAGAACCGTTCCCCCTCGGTTGATGATATCGGACACGGATCTGGGTCCCATATCAACAATCTCCTCCTGCAAAAGTCCGGCATAGCCTCTCATGATCCCCTTTACATTGAGCCCCTTTGCTATGGCCGTGCGGACCACGGAACGAATCGCCGCATTCATGCCCGGTGCATCGCCTCCGCTGGTTAATACGCCTATTGTCTTAACTGTCTTCGCCATCTTCTTACCTCCTGAATTGTAAGAGTTTCTAAAAATATACGACCCCCTCGTACTAGGGTTATTCTAATTCATTTTTCTCAGACTTTCAAGCCTTTTTGCACAACCTTGACATTTTTTTCACCAAGAATTGCTGTAAGCTCTTCCAAAAAGGCCGGCGTACAGCTTACGTTCCATCTGGCCGGAAGAATCTTCCTGGCCCTCTCCCTGGCAAGCCAGATCACCACCTGGTCTCTTCCCTCTGATGCTCTCAGACAGTCCATGACAGTATCCGCCAGAGTATCATAGACTTCCTTGTTCTCAAACTGGAGCCATAACTGTCTGGGGACCTGATCAAAAGGAAGGATCTTCTCGCAGATCAGCTTTCCCACCGGATCGTCCCCCACAGATACTCTTCCCGTGACAAATACCTTGGATTCCTCGATCAGGATATCCCGGTTCTTCTCATAATCCTTCGGAAATACCAGGACCTCCACCGATCCCACCAGATCCTCTATGGTCAGAAACGCCATCATCTGGCCGGTCTTGGTGATCTTGGTCACCTTTCCCGTAATCATGCCTCCGATAGTGGCTCTGGAATTATCCTCCACCCTGGCCTGTTCCGTCTCCTCATCCACTGCGAAATCCGAGGATACCGCCGTGATGCCGGACCGCCAGAGGGCTTCATATTCCTCCAGGGGATGACCGCTTACATAGATCCCCAGAGTCTCCTTCTCAAATGCCAGAAGCTCCTCCTTCTTA